>RGAU01000215.1 GCA_009919975.1 Gammaproteobacteria bacterium | reverse complement strand
CCCATGCCCGAAGGGATATCGCCGCGAAGGGCAACGATGCGCCGGATGCCGAGGTCCCGGTAGCGATCGATGAGTGTACGCACCGTCTCCGGGGCATCGCTGCCCATGGACAGGTGCGGTGCGACGTCCAGCCCCGCGGCCACCATGGATTCCACCGTGCTGAGCGTACCCTCCCGAGTGCTGCCCCCGGCGCCATAGGTGACGGAGACGTACTCGGGTCCTCGAGCCGCTAGGCGATCGCGGACCGCGGCCAGCTTTCGCACCCCCGCCGGCGTTTTCGGCGGGAAGAACTCAAAGGATAGGGGGAGGGGCGTAGCCATGGGCTTAGCGCGCGGCGCGCAGGGCCTCGGCCTTGTCCGTGCGCTCCCAGGTAAAGGCGTCCTCTTCCCGGCCAAAGTGGCCGTAGGCTGCGGTGGCCCGGTAGATGGGGCGCTTCAGATCGAGCATGGCGATGAGGCCCTTCGGGCGCAGATCGAAGTGCTCACGGACCAGCGCGGCGATGGTGGCATCGTCCACCGCGCCCGTACCGAAGGTGTTGATGGAGATGGAGGTGGGCTCTGCCACGCCAATGGCGTAGGAGACCTGGATCTCACAGCGCTTCGCGAGGCCCGCGGCCACGATGTTTTTCGCCACGTAGCGTCCGGCATAGGCGGCGCTCCGGTCCACCTTGGAGGGATCCTTGCCGGAGAAGGCGCCGCCGCCGTGGCGAGCCATGCCGCCGTAGGTATCCACGATAATCTTCCGCCCCGTGAGGCCACAGTCGCCCACGGGCCCACCGATCACGAAGTTCCCCGTGGGGTTGATGTAGACCTTCGTCTGCGCCGTCATCCATTCCGCGGGCACCACGGGCTTGATGATTTCTTCCATCACCGCTTCCCGGAGGTCTTCCAAGCTGATGCTGGGATCGTGCTGGGTGGAGAGGACGATGGCGTCCACGCTTTGGGGACGGCCTTCGGCATCGTAGGAGAAGCTCAGCTGGCTTTTCGCGTCCGGGCGGAGCCAGGGCAGGGTACCGTTCTTCCGCACTTCCGCTTGCCGGGCGACAAGGCGATGGCTGTAGGTGATGGGCGCCGGCATGAGCACGTCCGTTTCGTCCGTGGCATAGCCAAACATCAGACCCTGGTCCCCGGCCCCTTGCTCGTGGTCCGCAGCTTCGTCCACGCCCATGGCGATATCCGCCGATTGGGCACCGATGGCGTTGATCACGGCGCAGGTTTCCGCGTCGAAGCCCATCTCGCTGGAGGTGTAGCCGATCTCGGCGACGGTGCGGCGGACAATGCCTTCATAGTCCACGGCGCTGCCCGGAGGCAGGCGGATTTCACCGGCCAGGACCACCATGCCGGTCTTCACCAGCGTTTCAACGGCGACCCGGGCGTCCGGGGAGATGCGCAGCATCTCATCCAAAATGGCGTCGGAAATCTGATCGGCCATCTTATCGGGATGGCCCTCACTGACGGATTCAGAAGTAAACAGTTGATACTCGGCCATGGAGAGCCCCCTTAACGGATGTGCTTACCCCGTCCCGGTGCCCTTAGGGGACCGCCCGCGGCGCAAGGTCAAAATGTGGAGAGCCATGCTATGCAAGGCGCTTCCCGGTCGCCTTGAGTCTTTCACAAGTCACCGTGAGGGCGCTGCATGAACGGGCTGCCGTTGCGCATCCCCCAAGGGGCTGGGAAACTACGCGCCCTGCGCCCCCCTGGTCCGGAGACCTGCCCCATGATTACCCGTCGAACCCGCGCCGACGCGCTTCGCGTTTTGGCTATGGATGCGGTACAGCGCGCCAACAGTGGCCACCCCGGGGCCCCCATGGGCATGGCGGATATGGCCGAAGCCCTCTGGTGCGGCCCCTTAAAGCATCATCCCGAGGTCCCCAGCTGGTTCGACCGGGATCGCTTTGTGCTGTCCAACGGCCATGCCTCCATGCTGCTTTACGGGCTCTTACATCTCTCCGGCTATGAGGTGAGCACGGAAGATCTGAAGAATTTCCGTCAGCTCCACGCCCCCACGGCAGGGCATCCGGAATACGGCGAGCTCCCGGGGGTGGAAACAACAACCGGGCCCCTGGGCCAGGGCGTGGCCATGGCC
This sequence comes from Gammaproteobacteria bacterium, assembly GCA_009919975.1. Classification (GTDB taxonomy): domain Bacteria; phylum Pseudomonadota; class Gammaproteobacteria; order Pseudomonadales; family Azotimanducaceae; genus Salivita. The sequence goes on along the minus strand of RGAU01000215.1, from coordinate 1,994 downwards.
GTGGGCATGGCGCTGGCAGAGAAGGTGCTGGCCGCGCGCTTCAATCGCCCGGACTTCCCCCTGGTCGACCATCACACCTATGTTTTCCTGGGTGATGGCTGCCTCATGGAGGGCATTTCCCAGGAAGCCATTTCCCTCGCGGGCACCCTTGGCCTCGGCAAGTTGATCTGCTTCTACGACGCGAACGGCATCAGCATCGATGGGAAGGTTGAGGGCTGGTTCACGGAAGACGTGCCGGGCCGCTTCCGCGCCGCGGGCTGGGAAGTGTGGGACGCCATTGATGGTCACGACGGGGACGCCATCGCGGCGGCGCTTGCCGCTGCGCGGGCGAGCGATCGTCCGGCGTTGCTCGTTTGTAATACCCAGATCGGCTTTGGCTCCCCGGCGAAGGCCGGTACGGCATCGGTGCACGGATCGCCCCTTGGGGATGAGGAAATCGCTGCTACCCGGGCGGCCCTCGGCTGGACCGCCGCCCCCTTCGAGATCCCCGAGGACGTCCGCACCAGCTGGGACGGGCGCGCTCAGGGCGCCGAGGCCTACGCAGCCTGGTGCGATTTGAAGGCGCGCTATGCCGAGGCTTACCCCGAGGAACACGCCGCGTTTGAGGCAGCTCTGGGGTCCGTGCCCGAGGCCGTGCTGTCGGCCCTAACGGCCTTTGCGGAGTCTGCCCAGGTGGAAGGCAAGGCGCTGGCGACGCGGCAGGGCTCTAAGGCCGCGCTGGATGTCATCGCTGCGCGCCTTCCCTCCCTCTTTGGGGGTTCGGCCGATCTATCGGGATCCAACGGCAGCCGCTTCGACGGCGCCCGGGTGCTTAGCGCCGAGAACGCCGACGCCAACTACTTCTCCTGGGGCGTGCGCGAGTTCGCCATGACCGCCGCGTGCAATGGCATGGCTCTGCACGGGGGGCTTCTTCCCTACTCTGCGACCTTCCTGACCTTTATGGACTACGCCCGGAATGCGGTGCGCTTGGCCGCCCTCATGGGGGTGCAGAACATCTTCGTTTACAGCCACGACTCCCTTGCCGTGGGCGAGGATGGCCCCACGCACCAGCCCGTGGAGCAGCTGGCGACCCTGCGCATGACCCCGGGCCTCGAAACCTGGCGCCCCTGCGATACGGTGGAAACGGCGATTGCCTGGCGTGAAGCCCTGGCCCGGGCCGATGGCCCTTCTGCGCTGATTTTGTCCCGCCAGGGTCTTCCCGTGCCGAGCCGAGACAGCGCCCAGGTGGCGGCCATCGCCCAGGGCGCCTATGCCCTTGAGGACGACGAGGCCCCGGAAGTGGTCCTCGTGGCCACGGGATCGGAGGTTTCCCTCGCCCAGGCCGCCGCGGCAGTGCTTCGGGCTCAAGGCAAGCCCGTGCGCGTGGTCTCCATGCCCTGCGTGGAGCGCTTTTTGGCGGCGGGGGCCGAGGCCCAGGCTGCCCTTCTCCCGCCGGAAGTGCCGCGCCTCATCATCGAGGCGGCTCATCCGGCGCCCTGGTGGCGCCTGGCGGGCACCCGGGGCCAGGTGTTGGGTGTTGATCAGTTTGGCGCCTCTGGTCCTGGAGAGGAGGTGCTGGCGGCCTATGGCTTCACCCCGGAAAATGTGACCGCAGAGGCCCTGGCCCTGCTCAACGCCTAGGAGACACGCCCCATGGCCCTGGCCTTCAATCGCATGACCGAGCTGGATCTGGCGGGGCGCCGGGTCCTCATGCGCGAGGACCTAAACGTTCCCGTGGAAGACGGCGCGGTGCGAAGCGATGCGCGGCTCCGGGCGGCCCTGCCGTCCATTCAGGCGGCGCTGGCGGCAGGGGCTTCCGTGCTGCTGTGCTCCCACCTGGGCCGGCCTACGGAAGGCGCAAGCGCCGCCGAGGAGCCCGCCTTCTCCCTGGCGCCGGTGGCGGCCCGTTTAGAAGCCTTGCTCGGTCAGCCCGTGCCTCTGCTCCCTTCCCTCGCCGCAGCGGAGGCCAAGCCTCCGGCCCCGGGATCGGTGGCGCTCCTAGAAAACATTCGCTG
>RGAU01000214.1 GCA_009919975.1 Gammaproteobacteria bacterium | reverse complement strand
CTTGGAACTTCGTCATCTTGCTACCTTGGTGGCCCTCCGCGATGCGGGGAGCCTGGTGGATGCCGCAGAGCGGGTGAACCTCACCCAGTCCGCCCTGTCCCACCAGCTTAAGGCCCTGGAGGAGCGCCTCGGCACGGCACTTTTTGAACGCAAAAGCCGCCCCGTGCGCTTTACCCCTGCGGGGGCACGGTTGTTGGCGGCGGCGGACCGGGTCCTGCCGGAGCTGGCGGCGGCGGAACGGGATTTGGCTCGCCTCGCCGGGGGCGCGACGGGGCGCCTTTTCATGGCGCTCGATTGCCATAGTTGCTTTGATTGGCTGCTGCCCGCCATCGAGGCCTACCGGGACCGCTGGCCCGATATCGAGCTCGATCTGTCCACGGCCTTTGGCTTCAATCCCCTGCCGGCGCTGCTCCGGGGCGACCTGGATCTGGTCATCACCTCCGATCCCGTGGCCCAGGAAGGGATCACCTACGTGCCCCTGTTTCGTTATGAAGCGGTGCTCGCCGTGAAGCCCAGCGCCCTCATTACCTACCCCGTGGATCTCGATCGCCTCGATATCTATACGCGCTTCTTTAACCCCGCCGGGGTGGCGCCGGAGCGGCGCCGCACGGCGGAACTCACGCCCATGATCGTGCAGCTCGTGGCCAGTGGGCGTGGGGTCGCCTGCCTGCCCAACTGGGCCCTGGCGGAGTACGTCGAGCGGGGTTTGGTGATGGCGCTATCGCTGGGGGAAGAGGGGGTATGGCCCGTACTTTATGCAGCCATCCGTTCCGAACAGGCGGAAACGCCCTTCATGACCGCCTTCTGCGAGACCGCTGTGCGCACCTGCTTTGAGCGCCTCGTGGGCATTCGTCCGGCGCCCAAGGCCTAGCCGGCGCACTTAGGGAACGAGGGGCGTCTCCGTCCAGCCCTCGGCGCTGCGGTGATAAGCCATGCGTTCATGGGCCCGGTCCCGGTGCAGGGTCAGCTCCTCCATCCCCGTCAGCGCGAGGCGGACCCCGCCGGCGTGCGCCGGCCTGGGTAGATCCCCATCGGCCATTGCGGCGAATTCCGCAGCCACCGCCGCTTGGGTCTCCGCGAGGTGCGCGGCGGTGACCGGCGTGCTCTGCCCAAGGCGCGTTTGCACGTGATCGGACACCTTCGCCGGGCGGGGTTTCCGCGGCCAGTGGGTGTCGAGCACGGCGTCGGCGAGGGGCGTTGCCGTGCCCCAGAGGCGCCACTGGCGCTGGAGGCTCGGAAACCACAGGGCGAGGGCTAGCCGGTCGTCCTTAGCGAGGGCTTGGCCCTTGGGAGACTGATCGCTAAAAAACAGGCCCCAGCCATCCTCAAGATCTCGGAGCACTAGGGTACGCACGGCCACGGGAGCGTCGCCGATCCCGACGGTGGCCAACCAGCACAGCTCAGCGTTGGGATCCCCCGCGGCCCGGGCGGCAGCGCGATCGGCGCGAAGGGCTGCCTCGGGGGTGGGGGCTGCGCCCGGGCTCAGTCGTCCTGCTCCTGGCGGCGAAGTTCGGCGACGTCGCGCTGAATTTCGCTTAGGCGGAAGATGATGTCCGGAAGCTGATCGGTGATCCGCCACAGCAGGTAGGCGATGGCGAGCAGCACGAGAAAGGACAGAAAGGACATGGGGGGCTCCTTGGCTTAGGGATGCGCGGCGCGCAGGGCTTCATTTAACGGCAAAAGGCTTCTTTCGGCAAAAGGCTCTGCATCGTCAATTTCTGCATAATGGGCCAGCATTTTTGGGGAGAGGAAGATGGGAACGCAGCGAAAGGGTGCCATCGTGGGCTATGCGGAATGGCCAACGGTGCGGCGCTACGACGGACCCCGGCGCTTCATGCTGGAGCAGTGGATGGACCTGGCCGCGGAGGCCCTGGCCGACGCGGGCTTGGCCCTCGAGGATGTGGACGGCCTGGTCTGCGGCACGCTTCGGGAAGCGAACATGTTCGTGCCGGCGACCGTGGTGGAATACCTGGGCCAGCCCGTGAAGTTTGCGGAGTTCGTCGACCTTGGGGGTGCCACGGGTACGGGCATGCTTTGGCGCGCGGCGGCGGCCATTGAGCTGGGGCTCTGCGACGTCGTGCTCTGCGCCTTGCCCGGCCTGCCCATTCCGTCAAACCCCGATCCGCGGGACCGACCACCCCCGGAGGCTCGGTGGCTGGGGTCTACCTCGAACGCCTGGGGATCACCGCAGGCAGAGTTTGAGGTGCCCTTTGGCAACGTCGCGCAGAATGCGGGCTACGCCATGATTGCGGCCCACTACGAGGCCCGCTTCGGATCCTGCGAACGGGCCCGGGCCCAGATCTCGGCGCAGCAGCGGGCCAGCGCGGCCCTCAACCCTCTGGCCGCGTTCTATGAAAAGCCGGTCTCCCTTGACGAGGTGCTGGCCTCGCCCATGATTGCGGAGCCCCTGCGGCTCCTTGAAATTGTCATGCCCTGCGCCGGAGGGGCGGCGGTGGTGCTGGCCTCCCCGGAGAAGGCCAAGCAGAGCCCCCACCGGCCGGTGCAGATCACCGGCTATGGGGAATCGCTCACCATCAAAACCCCGACCTTTGCCGACGACCTCGCGGTCACGCCCGTGGCGGCGGCCGCGGCCACGGCCTTTGCCCGGGCGGGCACGACGCCGGCGGCCATGGATCTCCTCGCCCTCTATGACTGCTACACGATTACCGTCTTGCTCACCTTGGAGGACGCGGGCTTCTGCCCCAAGGGTGCGGGGGCGGCCTTTCTCGCGGAGCGGAATTTGGCCTTCGACGGCGATTTCCCCGTCAACACCCACGGCGGCCAGCTTGGGGTGGGGCAGCCGGGCCTTGCGGGAGGCCTTCTCCAGCCCATTGAAGCGGCGCGCCAGCTCATGGGGCGGGCTGGGCCTCGGCAGGTGCGGGACCTTAATCGGGCCCTGGTCACGGGCACGGGGGGTGTAATGAGCGAACAGGTTGCGCTGATTTTGGAGGGGGCGTAATGACCGAAACCCTACTGGCGCCCCTGGCGCCGAAGATGACGCCCACGAGCACCCCCTTTTGGGCGGCGCTGGGGGAAGGGCGGGTGGTGCTCCAGCAGTGCGATGGCTGCGAAGCCTGGGTGTTCTATCCCCGGCCGCGCTGTCCCCATTGTTTGAGTCCGGCGCTCAGCTGGAAGCCCGTATCGGGGCGGGCCACCCTGACCACCTGGACCCACTGCCCCCGGCCCACGGCGCCGCCCTTTACGGGCCTCGCGCCCCAAACGCTGGCGGTGGTGACCCTGGAGGAAGGGGTGCGCATGAGCACCTTCCTGCTAGAAACGGCAGGGCGGACCCTCGAGCTCGGCATGGCCCTTTCGCCGCGCTTTGTCCCCACGGAGGACGGCACGGCGACGCTCCTCGCCTTTGCCCCCGCCTAAGCGGGGGTAGAGGCTCGCCGGGCCTCGCGCCGAGCCAGCCGTTCCCGCAGCCGGGCGTGACGGGCGGGGGTGAGGGGATAGTTCCAGATCAGCCCCAGGGCTGAGCCGAAGAAGACCACGGGCCCCATGGTGTAGACGATGCGCAGGGCTAGCACCCCTGCCTCCGTGGAGGCTTCCACCCCCCCGGCGGCGTCGAAGCCCAAAAGCCCCACCACGTTTAGGGACACCCCCGTGCCCAGGGCGATGGCGATTTTCGTCGTCATGCCCATGAGTGCGAAGTAGGTGCCCGCCCGCTTGCCGCCGGAGCGCATGCTATCCACGTCCACCACGTCTGCCAGCATGGCGGCGGGGAGAAACTGCAAGCCGCCGAAGCAAAAGCCCTTCAAGATGAAGAGGGCGAAGAAGGCGTTGTAGTCCCCGTATTCCAGGAAGAAGTTGGCCGCGGAGACGCAGCCCACGGTGATCAGCGTTCCCATGAAGGCACGATGCTTTCCGATCCGTTTGCCAAGCCCGAGCCAGAAGGGAATGGCGGCGATGCCGGCGACAAAGTAGAAGAAGTAGGCGCTGCCGATGGAGCCGAGGCCCACGATATCCCGCATAAAGAACAGGGAAACGGCGTTCCGGAAGGCCTCTCCGAAGTAAACCAGTAGCCCGATCAGCAGCACCCGCTTCATGGGTCCGTTGCGCATGACCAGAGCTAAGCCCTCCCGGAGGGAAATGCGCGGCGTCGCCGC
>RGAU01000213.1 GCA_009919975.1 Gammaproteobacteria bacterium | reverse complement strand
GTGGAGCCCGTGCAGGCGGACTGCCTACTCCAGAGTGCGCGGGAGGGTCGGGCGGCGTCGGCCACCGGTTCCGTGGATTCGGTCATGGCAGGGCTGGCCTGCGGAGAGGCCTCCCCCCTGGCCTGGCGCTTTCTGGAAACGAGCGTTGACGCCTTTCTGACCATTGAGGATGGCGCCGCCATCGCCGCGATGCGTCGCCTCGCACAGGGGTCGGACCGGGAGCCGCCGCTGGTGGTGGGAGAGTGCGGCGCGGCCGGGCTCGCGGCGCTGGAGGGGCTATCGGCGGAGGATCGTGCGGCCCTGGGCTTAGATGAAAACGCCTCGGTAGTGTTGATCAATACGGAAGGGGCCACGGCGCCGGCGGTGTACGCGGCTCTCGTGGGGGACAGCGCGGAGGCCGTGGCCATGCGCCGTGATCAGTGGCAGCCTGCCCTTTAGGAGCGCTTTTATGACCCAAGCTTTCGACGCGCAGCTGTGCGCCTGGCGCCATGCCCTCCATCGCAAGCCGGAGCTCGGCTTTCAGGAGCAGGGCACGGCAGCCTTCGTGACCGCACAGCTCGAGGCCCTGGGCCTCACGGTCCACCGCGGTATCGGCGGGACCGGCCTCGTGGCGAGCCTTACCTGCGGGGAGGGGTGCGGGGTGATCGGTCTGCGCGCCGATATGGATGCGCTGGCCATGACAGAAACGGGCACCCCCGCCCACGCCTCCGAGCATCCCGGGTGCATGCACGGCTGCGGCCACGACGGGCATATGGCCATGGTGCTCGGGGCGGCAGCGCTGCTGACGGCGCGCCGGGACTTCAACGGGACGGTCCGCTTTATTTTTCAGCCCGCGGAGGAGCACGGCCGGGGGGCGAAGGCCATGATGGCCGACGGGCTTTTTGAGCGTTTCCCCGTGGATGCGATTTTCGGGCTCCACAACATGCCTGGGCTTCCCCTGGGGCACTTCGCAGGCCGCGCCGGGGGCATCATGGCCGCGGAGGATAACTTTGAGATCCGCATTACCGGACGAGGCGGGCACGCCGCCCGGCCTCACATGGGGGTTGACCCCTTGGTGGTGGCGGCGCAGATCATCCTTGGCCTGCAGACCATTGTGAGCCGCTCCGTCGACCCCAGCGCCACCGCCGTGGTGTCCTGCACGGAAATCGAGAGTGACGGCATTCGCAACGCCATTCCCACCACCGTGGTGCTGAAAGGGGATACGCGGAGCTACGATCCTGCGGTGCAGGCCCTGCTTGAGGCGCGCATGCGCTCGCTGTGTGAAGGCCTTGCTACAGCCCAGGGGGCCTCCGTGACCGTCAGCTACACCCACGAATTTGCGCCTACGGTGAATTGGCCCGAGCAAACGGCCCAGGCCCTCCGGGCCGCGGACGCCGTGGTCGGCGCCGACAAGGTCGACAGCGCCGTGGCCCCCATGATGATTTCCGAGGACTTCGGCGCCTTCCTCGAAGAGGTGCCCGGGGCCTTCCTGTTTTTAGGGGCCGGGGAAAACGCTCTGCCGCTCCACAACAGCGCCTACGACTTTAATGACGCCTTGCTGCCCCTGGGCGCGGAATACTTCGCGACGCTGGTGCGCCAGCTGCTGCCGGCGGAGGAGGGGGCATGACGCCCTTACCCTTTGATTTAGACCGGGTGCTCGGGGAAAGCTTCGCCCTGCGCGAGCAGGCTGAGGGCTACGCCCGCGCCTATCTCGAGACTGTGCACCATCGTCCCGTGGCGCCGGCTCCCGAGGCGCTAGCGGCGCTGGAGGGGTTTCGTGAAGCGCTTCCAACCAGCGGCGTGGCTCCGCCGGCGGTGCTTGAGCAGCTTCATCGCCTAGGCTCTCCCGCCACCACGGCGCAGGGGGGCGGGCGCTTTTTCGGTATGGTGAACGGCGGTGCCCTACCCATCACCCTCGCAGCCCGCTTGCTGGCCGATAGCTGGGATCAGAACGGCGCCGTGGCTGCCGTGGCACCTCCTATTGCTGCCCTGGAAACGGTGGTCGAGGGCTGGCTTCAGCAGCTCTTTGGGTTGCCGAATACCGTGGCCGCGAGCTTTCTCAGCGGCAGTTCCCTGGCGCTCGTGACCGGGCTTGCCGCGGGGCGCTGGCGCCTGCTGGAGCGCCAGGGTTACGACGTGAATGCGAAGGGGCTTTGGGGTGCGCCCTCCCTTCGCGTGGTGGCCGGTGCTCATCTCCATGCTGCGGCCCTGAAGGCCCTGGCCCTCCTGGGTTTCGGGCGAGATCAAATCGAGTGGGTGCCGGTGGACGATCAAGGCCGGCTGCGCCCGGAAGCCCTTCCCACCCTCGATGATCGAACGCTCTTGCTGTTGCAGGCGGGGAATGTGAACTCCGGTGCCTTTGATCCTTTTCGCCCCGTAGTCGCGGAGGCTCGGGCCGCGGGCGCCTGGGTGCATGTCGATGGTGCCTTCGGACTCTGGGCTGCCGCGGCGCCCCAACTTGCAGGGCTCACCGCCGGCCACGAACAGGCTCACTCCTGGAGCGTGGATGCGCACAAGACGCTGAACGTGCCCTACGACAGCGGTATCGCCCTCTGCGCCGACCCCGAGGCCCTCTTCGCCGCCCTGGGGGCGGAAGGGGCCTATCTTCCCCAGGGGACGGCGGGGGTGCTCGGTTTGAATCGCGATGGGCTGCGCTATGGGCCGGAAATGTCCCGCCGAGGTCGGGTGGTGGAGCTTTGGGCGGCGCTGAAAAGCCTGGGGACGGAAGGGGTAGCGCAGCTGGTGTCCCAGCTTCACGAACGTGCTCGCCAGCTTCGGGACGCCCTTACGGAAGCGGGTTTTCCCGGGCTTAACGATGTTGTGTTCAATCAGGTGTTGGTAGACGTGGGGCCGGACGCCGATGCTTTTGCGGCGGCCTTGCGAGAGAGCGGGGAGGCCTGGGCTGGGGCTTCCCGCTGGTTTGATCAGCCCGTGCTACGCCTGAGCGTGTGTAGCTGGGTGACCTCGGAAGAGGACATCGCCCGCACCGTGCGGGCGATGGTTCGGTGCCGCGAGACCCGGGCCTAGTGGCCCAGCGCCCCGTCCTAAGCCAGGCGCAGGGCGTCGTTTAGGGGCAGCTCCGTTAAGCGCTTACCCGTGGCCCGGTACACGGCGTTGGCTACGGCCGGGGCGATGGGCGGCAGGCCCGGTTCCCCGACCCCCGTGGGGGCTTCCTGGCTTTCCATGATGACGACTTCGACCTTCGGCGCCTCGTCGATGCGCAGAATGGGGTAGTCGTGGAAATTGCTCTGCTTCACGGCGCCGTTTTCTAGCTCCAGCTTGCCGTGAAGCGCCGCCGTCAGCCCATACATCACGGCCCCTTCCATTTGGGCGCGGATGATGTCCGGGTTGATGGCGAGGCCGCAGTCCACGGCGCAGAACACTCGGTGCACGCGTATGGCGCCGTCGTCTACCGACACCTCAGCCACCTGAGCCACGGAGGTGGCGAAGGAGTGGTGCGCCGCGAAGCCCAGGTGCCGCCCCGGTGCCAGGGTCCAACCGTTCCACGCTTCCTGGGCCTTGGCCACCACCCCGGCCATGCGCGGGTTGTCTTTCAGGTGCGCCAGGCGGAAGGCCACGGGGTCGGCGTTGGCGGCTTCGGCCAGGGCATCCATGGTCACTTCCTTGGCGAAGGCCGTGTAGGAGTGGCCCACGGAGCGCCAGAAGGTCACGGGAATGCCGTGTTCCTTCGTGGCATGGCGCACGGCGAAGTTGGGCAGGCTGTAGTCTTCATACAGCCCTTCGATGCTCGAGTGATCAACAATCCAGCCCCGGTGGGCTTTATCGGCCACGCCCACCACCCAGTCGACGATGCCTTCAGGCATGCCCGGGAGCAGGGCGGGTAGGGAATTGCGCAGCGTTTCCGGGGTGATGTTGGCCCCGGCACGTTCCGCATCCCAGGCGCTGATCTGCCCGGATTTATCGAGGCCCGCGCGAATACGCATGAGGGAGGCGGGGCGGTAAAGGCCGCCCCGGAGGTCGTCCTCCCGGGTCCAAAGCAGCTTCACGGGCGTGCCCGTGGCCTTGGAGATTTGCGTCGCTTCCGCCACGTGGGTGAGGGTGCCGCGCCGCCCAAAGGCGCCGCCGAGGTAGGTTTGGTGCACGGTGACCTGGGCGGGATCGAGCCCTGCG
>RGAU01000212.1 GCA_009919975.1 Gammaproteobacteria bacterium | reverse complement strand
CGCCTGCACCCAAAACGCGCTCGCTATACTTCGCTCAACTTTCCGGAAGAGGCCTTAGCATGCTTGAACTCATCACCGACCTTTATCAGGGCCTTGCCCGCTTGGGGCCGGGGAGCGAGGCGGCCACCCGGCAGGCCCTTGCCCTTGCGGAGGCCGCGGGCCTTTCGCGGACGGCGCCGCTACAGATCGCAGACCTCGGCTGCGGAACCGGCGCGGCCACCTGGATGCTGGCTCGGGCGCTCCCGGGAACGATCACGGCCATCGATCAGCTTCCGGATTTTCTCACCGCCCTTGAGGGGCGGCGCCCCAGCGCGTCCCTATCGGCCTGTGTGAAAACGCAGGTCGCAGACTTTTCGAGCCTGCCCTTTCCTCAGGAAAGCCTCGATCTGATTTGGTCCGAGGGCGCGATTTACAACCTGGGCTTTGCCGCGGGCCTCGCAGCCTGGCGCCCCTTTCTCAAGCCTGAGGGGTTTATCGCCGTCAGCGAGCTCACCTGGCTGACGGCCCAGCGCGCCGCGCCGTTGGAGGCCTTCTGGAACGAGGCCTATCCGGAGGTCGCTACGGCGAGCGCCAAGCTCGCGATTCTCGAGCGGCAGGGGTTTCGCCCGGTGGGCTACTTCCCCTTGCCGCCCAGCTGTTGGTTAGAGGGCTTCTACGCACCCCTAGAAACCAGTCTTCCGGCCTTCCTGGAGCGCCATGGATCAAGCCCGGAAGCCGAGGCCCTCACCCAGGAAGTGCGAGAAGAGGCTGCACTTTACCGGCGCTACGGCGACCAAGTGGGCTATGGCTTCTATATCGCCCAGCGCCTGCCTTCGAGGCTATGCTCCAGAGCATAAAAACCGGTGGTTTAAGGGAGGACCCCATGAGCAACGCGTCACCGCGCTGGCACAACCTGTTTCCCGATTTGGACTTCGATCCCGACGCGCTCCGGGAGCGCTATCGGCAAGAGCGGGACAAGCGTCTTCGGGACGACGGGGAGAATCAGTATCTCGAAGCTGCGGAGAACTTTGCCCACTACGCCGACGAGGACCCCTACACGGCGCAGACGCCCCGGGAGGCCATCAAGCGCGACGTCAACGTGGTGGTGGTGGGGGGCGGCTTCAGCGGCCTCATGGCCGCGGCCCGGCTGAAGGAGCGAGGCGTCGAGGACGTACTCCTCATCGAAGCCGGAGGCGATTTCGGTGGCACCTGGTACTGGAACCGCTATCCCGGCGCGCAGTGCGATATCGAATCCTACTGCTACCTGCCCCTCCTGGAAGAAACGGGCTACATGCCAAAGGAGAAATATTCCTTTGCCCCGGAGATCTTCGAGCACACCCGCCGGGTCGGGGAGTACTTTGGCCTTTACGAACTGGCCCTCTTCCAAACCCGGGTGAAGGATGCAGCCTGGCAGGAGGACCGAAAGCGCTGGCGCCTCACTACGGACCGGGGTGACGTGCTCGACGCACGCTTCCTGATTCAAGCCACGGGCCCCGCGAACCGGCCAAAGCTGCCACAAATCCCTGGCATTGATCGTTTCAAGGGCCACAGCTTCCACACCGCCCGCTGGGACTACGAATACACCGGCGGCGACCACCAGGGAAATCTGCATAAGCTCGCGGACAAGCGCGTGGGCATCATCGGTACCGGCGCCACGGCCATTCAGTGTATTCCCTTCCTAGGGAAACACGCCAAGGACCTCTACGTCTTTCAGCGCACCCCCTCCTCCGTAGATCTACGCGGCAACAGCCAAACAGATCCGGAGTGGTACGCGGGGCAGAAGCCGGGCTGGCAGCGGGAGCGCCGGGAGAACTTCGCCGCGGTGCTCGCGGGGCAGAATTTCACCGTGGATTTGGTGGCCGATGGCTGGACGGACATTGCCCGACGCATTGGGCTGTCGCTCATGAATCGGCGCAGCGATGCGGGCAACCTCGATATGGAAGAGATTTCCCTGCGCAGCGAAATCGCTGACTTCCAAAAGATGAATGAGATCCGGTCCCGGGTCGATGCGGAGGTCGGCAAAGCCGACGCCGCGGAAGCCCTGAAACCCTGGTACCGCCAGTTCTGCAAGCGCCCCACCTTTAACGACGACTTCCTGACGACCTTCAATCGGGACAACGTCCACCTCATCGACGTCTCCGCCAGCAAGGGGGTGGATGGCATCACGGAGAAGGGGGTGCTGGCCAACGGCGAGGAAATCGAACTCGATTGCCTGATATTTGCCACGGGCTTTGAAATCACCACCTCAGCTCATCGGCGCGTGGACTTCGATACCCGGGGCCGGAACGGCCAAAGCCTCTATGAACACTGGGGAGAGGGCTTCCGCACCCTCCACGGGCTGTCCAGCCATGGCTTCCCCAACTGGTTCACCATCGGCATCAACCAAAATGGCCTTTCCCCGAACATGACCGCCATGTTCGACGATCAGGCCGTGCACGTGAGCTACATCATCGACGAGGTGCAAAAGCGCGGCGCCACCACCATCGAGGTGGACGCCGAGGCAGAGAAGGCCTGGGTTGAGGAGATTGTGCGCCTCGCCGGGGGCGGTAATGCGGAGTTCCTGGAGGCCTGCACCCCGGGCTACTACAACCGGGAAGGGCAGGTGGGGAAGGGCGTTTCCATGCAGAACTCGCCCTACGCCCCAGGCATTAACGCCTTCAACGATCTGTTGGCGCGTTGGCGCGAGACGGGAACCCTCGAAGGCATGACCCTCACCACGGAGCCCAACGCATGATTCGCACCACCCTTTTGCTTTTGCTGTCCACCCTGGCCGCTGCCGCTAGCGCTGCGCCGATCACCTTAAGCACCCCCCAGGGACCGATCCTGGGTACCCAGGGCGACGACGGCACCGCTGTCTTTAAGGCCATTCCCTACGCCCTGCCTCCCACCGGGCCTCGGCGCTGGGCAGCCCCGGAGCCAGCAACGGCCTGGGCGGGGGTGCGCGATGGGCGAGACTTCTCGCCCCAGTGCATCCAGGCGCCCTACCCCAGCGCGAGCGTATTCGCCCGGCCCCACCGGCCCACCTCGGAGGACTGCCTCTACCTAAACGTCTGGACCGCCAACCCCAAGGGGAAAGCGCCGGTGATGGTGTGGATTCACGGCGGCGGCCTTACCCGGGGGACCGGGGCCACGGACGCCTATGATGGGGCGGCCCTCGCCCGGCAAGGGGTGGTGGTAGTGACGATTAACTATCGCCTGGGCGTCATGGGTTTTCTGGCCCATCCGGCGCTCTCCGCCACCGACCCTGAGAGCGTTTCCGGAAACTACGGCTTTTTAGATCAAGCCCAGGCCCTGCGCTGGGTGCGCGACCACATCGGCGCCTTCGGCGGGGATCCATCGCAAGTGACGATTTTCGGAGAATCGGCCGGGGCGCGCAGCGTTCATGCCTTGCTCGCCATGCCAAGCGCCCGAGGGCTGTTCCATCGGGCCATTGCCCAATCCGGGGGCGGCTTCTCCCCCACCCAGGCGCTCCGGGACGAGGTGCATGGGCTCCGTAGCGCTGAAGCCTGGGGCATGGAACTCGGAGACCGGCTTGGGGCGCAAAGCGCCGAGGCCCTGCGGGCACTGCCCGCAGGCGAAGTTCAACGCGCGGCGGAAGGCTTGGGCCTACCCCTCACCACCGTGGTGGATGGGGTGGTGATGCCAATGCAGCCCGGGGATCTGTACCGAGCCGGCCAGATGGCGAAGGTGCCCGTGCTCCTGGGTTTCAACAAGGACGAGGGCACCTCCCTCACGGCGCCAAGCCAGCGCCCGAAAACCCGGGAGGCCCTGAACGAAGGCTTCAAGCGCCGCTTCGGCCCCCACGCCCCGCGGCTCCTGGCGCACTACGCCGGAGACCCGGAGCGGGCCTGGCTCGATGCTTTCCGGGATCAGCGCTTCGGCTGGGAAATGGTGAGCTGGGGGGACGCGGCGGCCGCAGCGGAGCAGCCCGCCTACCTCTACTACTTTACCCATCATCCGAGTGGCCCCTACGCCGCTCAGCTGCGCGCCTACCATGCCGGGGAGATCCGCTACGCCTTCGATAACGTGGCCTTAAACCCCGATGCTACGGATGCGGACTACGCTCTGGGGAAAATGATGAGCGGCTATTGGGTGGCCTTCGCGAAAACCGGGGATCCGAATCACGAAGGCG
>RGAU01000211.1 GCA_009919975.1 Gammaproteobacteria bacterium | reverse complement strand
ATCGCACTGTGATGCACGAAGAGATCCTTGCCCCCATCTTCCGGGGTAATGAATCCAAAGCCTTTTTGGTCGTTAAACCACTTCACCGTTCCACGGGTACGCATGACGCGCTCCTAAGGTTGTGCAAGTCGGAGCTACGTGCCACGTACTAACCGACTGCTTCTACTAACGCGGTTCCGCCGCGCAGCGGCCGGTTTTCACCGGAACTTCTACCCCAAGCACGGGCAAAAAAAATGCGGCCCGCCTCTGATCGAGACTGCCGCATCGCACACTTACTGCGTCCTGCACCTCGCTCGAGGAGGTGCGCACGATCCTCGCTTCTACGCCGCTTGTCAATATCTGGCGCGAATTAATCCAAGGTAAGGAGCACCTTCCCCACGGTGCCGTTCTCCGCAATCAAACGATGAGCGGCGCCGGCCTCGGCCATGGGGAAGGTGGTTTCGATGATCGGCTTCAGTGCACCGCTGCCAAAGGCTGGCCAAAGGCGCTGCTCGAGGGCGTCCATGACCGCAGCCTTGGCTGCCACGGAGCGGGCCCGGAGCGTCGAGCCAATCACCCGCTGGCGCTTCACCATCATGAGGCCCAGGCCCAGGGTGGCCTGAGCCCCCCCCATGAGGCCGATAATCACCAGGCGGCCATCCACCGCCAGCACCTTCATATTGCCTTCCAAATAGGCCCCGCCCACGGGATCTAAGATGACGTCGACCCCCTGGGGACCGGCCCAGGCCTCAATCTGAGGCCAGAAGTCCTCCGCGCCCCGATCAAAGGCAGCCTCCGCCCCCAGGGCAACGCAGCGCTCGCCCTTCGCCGCGCCCGAGAGGGTCACGGCCACGGGGTTCGAGAACAGCTGGCCAAGCTGAATGGCGGCCGTGCCCACGCCACTGGCGCCGGCATGCACGAGGAAGCGCTCCCCCGGGGTCGCAGCGCCTTCCATATAGAGGTTCAGGTAGGCAGTGGCGAACACCTCAGGAATAGCCGCTGCTTCCGTCATGGTCAGCCCCGGCGGCAGGGGACGGACCTGCCCCGCCGGCACCACCACGGCCTCCGCGTAGCCGCCTCCCGCTAGAAGGGCACATACCGCGTCCCCCAGGGCAAAATTCGCCACCTCGGGACCCACGGCATCGATCTCCCCGGCGCACTCAAGGCCCAGGATCGGGCTCGCCCCGGGGGGCGGGGCGTAAGCGCCGGCGCGCTGCACGAGATCCGCGCGATTGACCGCGGAGGCCCGAACCCGAATACGCACCTCGCCCACGCCGGGTTCCGGCGTCGCTACCTCTCCCCAGCGCAGGTCCGCGCCTTCGATCAAAATCGCTTTCATGCCGTGCTCCTTAGTAATGGGGGGGCGGAGGCTCCGGGCCCTCCGGCCCCGGGGCCTGAAGCGCCGTTTCCCGAAGCTCGAGAAGGTCCGTCTCCGCCAGCGCATCGTCTAAAAAGGAAAAGCGTGCCTCAAGGTCCGCCAGCCGCTGTTCTAGATCACTCACCAGCGCATCCTCATGGGAAGCCCCGCATCGGCGAGGGCCTGCTTGAGTTCGGAGCACCGGTAATCCCCAAAGTGCACCATGGAGGCCACCAGCACCGCATCCGCCGCGCCCTCCGTCAGCGCTTCTACGAGATGCTCCGGCGTACCCGCGCCCCCGGACGCGATCACGGGAACGCGCACGGCTTCGCTGAGGAGGCGAGTAAGGGCGAGTTCGTAGCCATCCCGGGTGCCGTCGGCATCGATGGAATTCACCACCAGCTCGCCGGCGCCGCGCTCGACCCCCTCTAAGGCCCAGGCCAGGGCATCCCGCCCGGTCCGCAGGCGCCCGCCGTTAATCACGATTTCATAGCCCGAGGGCACGGCCGCGCTCGCTTCCACCCGCAGCACGTCCATGGACAGCACCACGTTCTGGTTGCCCAGGGCGTGGGCACATTCGTCAATGAGCCCGGGGCGCTGCACCGCCGCGGAGTTCACGTTGATCTTTTCCGCTCCAGCAAGGCGCAAATCGGTGGCGTCGGCCACGGTGCGCACGCCGCCCCCCACGGAGAGGGGAATAAAGACCTCCGCCGCCACCGCTTCCACCACATCGAGCATAATTCGCCGCTCATCGCTGGACGCCGTGATGTCGTAGAAGACCAGCTCGTCCAAGCCGTCGTCGTAATACTCCCGGGCCTTGGCCACGGGGTCGCCGATATCCTTCGTATCCACGAACTTCACGCTCTTCGCGAGCTTTCCGTCGCGCACGTCCAGGCAGGCAATCAGGCGCTTAGTGAGCACGGCTGGCCTCCCCCGCGGCGCCTTTAAACACCCCGTCCCAGGCGGCGAAGCGCGCGAGCAAGGCCAGTCCCGCCCGCCCCGATTTCTCCGTGTGAAACTGGACCCCGACGTAGTTGTCCTTCCCCAGGGCGCAGCAAAAGGGCTGCTCGTAGGTGGCTTCCGCCAGCACCACGGCAGGATCCTGGGGCACGGTGTAGTAGCTGTGGACAAAATAGAAGGCGTCGTCCTCGTGAAGATCCTTGAGCACGGGATGGGGCTGACGAAGGCTCAGCGTATTCCAGCCCATGTGGGGCACCTTCAGGGTGGGATCGGCGAAGTGAAAGCGCCGCGTTTCCCCGGCCACAAGGCTTAGGGTCGGCGTATCCCCTTCTTCCGAGTGATCGAGGGAGATCTGCAGCCCGAGGCAGATCCCAAGCACCGGCACCCCCTCGCCCAGCCGTTGGCGGAGGGCGTCCGCGAGGCCGGTGCGATTGAGGGTGGCCATGGCACTGCCCGCCTGCCCCACCCCAGGAAAAATAATGCGGTCCGCCCGGCGCAGGCGCGCCGGATCCGCACTAATCTCCGCGGCGAGCCCTACTTCTGCGCAGGCGCGCTGCACGCTCCGCAGGTTTCCGGCGTCGTAGTCGACGATGACCGTTTCAGGCACAGGCAGGCTCCGCAGGTGTGACATTGGGGACGGGGGCGGATACTATCCCCGGCCTTTTTCCATGTCACCCGCCAAGGGTTTAGGCCATGAGCGAGCGCGCCGTACTTCTCGTCAATCTCGGCTCCCCGGACACGCCCTCCGTGCCCGACGTCCGGCGCTATCTGAACGAATTCCTCATGGATGAGCGAGTTGTGGATCTGCCCTGGGCACTCCGCCGGTTTTTAGTTTCCGCGATCATCCTGCCCCGGCGCCCCAAGGCGAGCGCCGAAGCCTACGAGAGCATCTGGACCCCCGAGGGCTCGCCCCTGAAGGTCACCACGGAAGCGCTGGCCGAAGCCCTAGACGAAGCCCTGCCCATCCCCGTGCGCTGGGCCATGCGCTACGGGTCGCCGTCCATCGAAAGCGTGCTTAAGGAGTTGGCGGAAACGGGCATCAAAACCCTGCGCTACGTGCCCCTTTATCCGCACTGGGCCATGTCCACCACGGAAACCTCCGTGGTGGAGGCGGAGCGCGTGCTCGCGGAGCTGGGCCACCCCTTTGAGCTTGAAGTACAGCCACCCTTCTACGACGACCCGGAATACATCGAGGCCCTGGAAGAAACCGCCCGGGCCCATCTCCAGCCCGACGACCACCTGCTATTCAGCTACCACGGCCTCCCGGAGCGCCAGGTACGCAAGTGCGATCCCACGGGGTCCCATTGCCTCAAGGTGGAAAACTGCTGCGAGGTGCCCTCGCCGGCCCACGGGACCTGCTATCGCCATCAGGTCTACGAGACCTCCAAGCTCCTCGCAAAGGCCCTGGATCTCCCAGAAAATTGCTGGGAAGTGGCCTTCCAGTCCCGCCTCGGCGGCGCCAAGTGGATCGAGCCCTACACCGATCAGGTCCTCGAAGCCCTACCCAAGCGCGGCATCAAAAAGCTGGCCGTGATGTGCCCCGCCTTTGTCGCCGACAACCTCGAAACCCTCGAAGAGATCGGCATGCAGGGGAAGGAAACCTTCGAAGCCGCCGGCGGTGAGCGCTACACCCTGATTCCCTGCCTCAACGCGCAGCAAAGCTGGGTCGATAGTCTCGCCCGGTGGTGCCTCGACGCGGAGCCGCGACACAAGCGAAGTGCCAGCGAAGGCTCATGAACGCCGCAGCTCCGGGGCTCCGCATTAGCTGCCCCGCCGGGGACATCACGGGTCAGGAAACCTCTTGTGGTCGCCAGTTCCT
>RGAU01000022.1 GCA_009919975.1 Gammaproteobacteria bacterium | reverse complement strand
GAGTGCGCCCTGGACACCTTCAAGGGGCTGCACGCCGTCATCAATCCCGCGGGCATCCTTCGGGACAAAATGTTCCACAAGATGACCGACGAAGACTGGGATGCGGTCATCGATGTTCATCTCAATGGCCACTACAATATCGCCCGGGCGGCGATTAACCACTTCCGCGATCAGGAAGACGGGTCCTTCGTCATGTTCACGTCAACCTCCGGGCTCATCGGCAACATTGGTCAGGCGAACTACGCGGCGGCGAAGATGGGCATCGCAGGCCTCTCTCGCATCATCGCCATGGAGGGGGCTGGCAAGAATGTTCGCTCGAACGTGATCGCGCCCTTCGCCTGGACCCGCATGATCGCCACCATTCCGGTGAAGG
Organism: Gammaproteobacteria bacterium; assembly: GCA_009919975.1. Classification (GTDB taxonomy): domain Bacteria; phylum Pseudomonadota; class Gammaproteobacteria; order Pseudomonadales; family Azotimanducaceae; genus Salivita. Next base: position 16,637 of record RGAU01000022.1, on the reverse strand, counting down.
ATGAGGCGAGCCAGAAGCGGGTGGAAATGTTCCAGAAAAAGATGCGCGCGGATCAGGTGGGTTGCCCTGGCCGCAGCGAAGGACGTCTCCGGGCAGATCTTCTCCGTCCGCGGTAATGAGGTGTTCCTCATGAGCCAGCCCCGGCCCGTGCGCAGCATCGCGCAGCTGGAAGGCTGGACGCCGGAAACGCTGGTGGAGCAGGGCTTGCCCGCCATGGCCGGGTCCTTCCATGACCTTGGCGCGACGAACAGCGTCTTTAGCTGGGATCCGGTCTAAGGATCGACGCTGGCGACCATGCCGTGCTCGCCACGAAGGGTGAGTACGAGCACGGAGCCAGAGACGACGGCGAGGGCGCCCACGAGGGCGCCCAGCACCGGTAGGGTCACCCCCAGGGCCAAGGGCACCCCGAAGGCCAGCACGCCGAGGCGGTGACGCCTCATGAGCCCCAGCGTTTCCGCAAAGCGCTGCCCCCGGTTTTCCTGCGTAAAGTCGAGAAACTGCCCCGCCAGCATCCAGGCCCCAAGCAAGAGGGTCAGGGGCGCGGCCAAAAGGCCCAGGCCAGGAATCAGGCTCACGCCGAAGAGCACGGCGAGGCGCGGCAAGCTCCAGCGAAGCTTCTCCAGTTCTCGCTTGAAGGTCGCCCCCAGTTCGCTCCCTAGGCTCCGGCCGCTTTCCTGATTGCCACCCGTGAGGAGCCGTTCCGTTCGCCGCGCTAGCGCGCTGTAGAAGGGTGCCGCCAGGGTTTGGCTCAGGAGTAGGGCTAGGATGCCGAGGAGGGCAAAGAGTAGGAGCCAGGCCAGCAGCTCCAGAATCCCCGCAAGGCCCGCGAGACCTTCCGGGAGTGCGGTGCCGAGGCCCGCTACGGTGGGGCCAAGTAGCTCCAGCGCCGTAAAGACAAGGGCGCCATAGACCGCCAGCATGAGGCCCAGGGGTGCAAGAATCAGCCACCGAAGCTCCCGGTGGAAAAGGAGCCCCGCTCCGCGAAGCAAGGCCTGGGCGGCCAGGGGAAGGTCCCTAAGCATGACGGGCTAGGGCGCCATCGATGGCCGCGCGAAGGGTTGTCGCCATCTGCTCCAGTTCCCCCTCCGTGGTGGTCATGGCGGGACCCAGGCACAGGATATCGCGCACCGTCCCCGTGCCCCCGGGGTAGTAATACACGCCCCGCTTGAGCCCTTCCTCAAGGACGCTGAGGGTGAGCTTGCGCTCCCGGGGGAAGAGCTCGCCCGTCTCCCTGTTCTGCACCAGCTCCACCGCCAGGAGGAGCCCTGCGCCGCGCACTTCGGCGACCTGCGGGTGGTCCCCGAGGACGTCTTCTAGGCAGGCTTTGAGGAAGGCCCCCTTCTGCGCGGCGGCGGCCACTAGCCCCTCTTCCGTCATGATGGCGAGCACCGTCTCCGCCGCGGCGCAGGCCCCGGGGTGAGCGCCGAAGGTATGAAACATGACTTCCAGCCCCGCTTCCGCAATGGGGTCGAGCACGCCGCGATGGCTGAAGACGCCCCCGAGGGGCGCGTAGCCACCGGCGAGGCCCTTGCCCCCAACCAGGATATCCGGGGCCAGGCCCCAGTGGTCGCCGGCGAAGGCCGTGCCCGTGCGCCCGAAGCCCGTCATGACCTCATCAAAGATAAGAAGGATGCCGTGGCGTTTGCACCGCTCTGCGATCGCTGGCCAGTAGCCCTCGGGAGGACGGAGCGCGCCACCGGAGGAGCCCACGATGGGCTCGGCAATGAGCCCAGCAATGGTCTCCGGCCCCTCAGCGGCGAGAACCCGATCAAAGTCCGCGAGGTAATAGGTCAGCTGGGCCTCGGGGTCCGCCCCGGCGGGGCAGCGGAGGGGATAGGGGGTTTCCAGCTGAGGGAAGGGGGCGAGCAGGGGGCCAAGGCCCGCCTTCCGTGCGTCGTGCCCCCCCACCGCCGTGGTGGCAATGGTGGTGCCGTGGTAGGACAGGCGTCGGCCAAGAATTTTGGTCCGTTGCCCCTCGCCCTTCGCCTGATAGTGTTGGATGGCCAGCTTCATGGCCACCTCCGTGGCCTCCGAGCCGCCAGCCGAGAAGTACACGCGATCCAGCTTCGTGGGCAGCCAGTCTTCCCGAAGGCGCGCGGCTAGCCCCTCCCGGCTCGGGGTGGACCAGGGAGGCACGGCATAGGTCAGGGTTTCCGTCGCCGCGGCGAGGGCCTCGGCGACCCGGCGCCGGCCATGGCCAATGTTGTTGACGATGGCGCCGCCAGCGGCATCGAGGATGGCCTCCCCCTGGTCGGTCCAGAGCGTGCTTCCCTGGGCGCGAACGACCCGTAGGGAGAAGCGGCCTGGAAGAAAGGGCCAGGGATCACTGGGCTGGGCTTGGCTTGCGAGTACGGGCTGGTGCATGGGGGCTCTCCTTGTAGGGGAGAGCATGCCACTAGCGCTTAGCGGGGAAAATGCCCGCCCTAGGCTTGAGGCATGGCCGGGTCGATGGTGCCGACGTGGAGCATGGGGGAGGCGTCAAGGTCCCCGGCGTCCATCATGTCCGCGACACGCTGGAGCGAGGCCAGGATCATGGATTGTTCCCAGGGGTCTAGGGCTTCGTAACGAGCGATGAAGGACTGCTGCAGCGGCGTAGGCGCGGTACTGAGCGCCCCTTCCCCTTGCGCCGTGAGATGAGCGTGCACCTTTCGCTTATCCACCGTGCTCCGTTCCCGGTAAACCAGCCCGCGGCGCTCCAGCCGGTCCAGGATGGTGGTCACCGTGGCCTGGCTGAGCTTCACTTCCCGGGCGATGGTGCCGATGGTGACGTCTCCCATGCGCGCAATGGCCGCTAGGATCAAAAGCTGGGGAGAGGTCAGTCCGGCGGTTTTCGAAAGCTGCTTTGAGTACAGCTCCGTGGCGCGCATGATGCGGCGAAGGGCGATGAGAACCTCTTGCGGGGCCTGGGACATGGCACGCGGAGTCTTGTTGACGGAACGAACCGTCACCTTAGCCGATCTCGCCTCGGGCGGCCAGGCCTTTAGAGGCCTAAAGGTTAGCCCCGGAGCGGCACTGAGGAATTTTCCTTGCCCCAGCTTCATGGCAAGCTTCCCTAAATCACACGCTTTAAGGGGGAAGGTTCATGACGCAGAGCATCGAGGGGATTCACGACACCGCCGTTTCGGCCTGGTTTGAAGCGCACATCCCCGGGGCTCGGGGACCCTTCACCTTTTCCCTGATCGCCGGGGGGCACTCGAACCTCACCTATGCCGTGGACGACGCTGCGGGGCAGCGCTTTGTGCTCCGCCGGCCGCCCCTGGGGCACGTGCTCCAGAGCGCCCATGACGTGGCTCGGGAACATCGCATTATTTCCGCCCTCGCCGGCAGCGCCGTGCCCGTGGCCCCGGCCCTGGGCCTTTGCGAAGACCTTGCCGTTAATGAGGCGCCGTTTTACGTCATGCGTTTTGTGGAGGGGGCCGTGCTCCATGACGCAGACAGCGCCCGGGACCTGCCGGCGGAGGCCCGGACAGCCATCGGCGACGACGTGGTCGACGTGCTGGCAGCGCTGCATGGTATCGACCCGGACGCCGTGGGCCTCGGCACCCTCGGGCGCAAGGAAGCCTACATCGCCCGGCAGCTGAAGCGCTGGACCACCCAGTGGGAGAACTCTAAGCAGCGGGAGATCCCTGCCATGGACGCGGCACGGGCACTCCTTGGGGAGCGCCTTCCGGAGCAGGTAGGGGCGACCATCGTTCATGGTGACTATCGTCTGGGGAACATGATTGTGGCCGACGGCAAGATCCAAGGCGTGCTCGACTGGGAGCTCTGCACCTTGGGCGACCCCCTCGCCGACGTGGGCTATCTCCTGAACGCCTGGGTGCAACCGGGCGAGGTTGATACGCGCCAGGGCGATCAGGCCCCCACGGCCGTGGGGGGCTTTGGCGACCGAGAGGCACTGGCCGCTCGCTATGCGGAGAAAACGGGGCGGGACTTGTCTTCCATCGCCTACTACCGTGCCTTCAGCCACTGGCGCCTCGCGGCCATCGGGGAAGGGGTGTACAAGCGCTATCGCCTTGGGGCCATGGGTAGTCGGGAAGACCTGGACCTGTCGGAGTTTGCGGACTCCGTGGTGCGCCGGGCCGAGGCCGCCCTTGAGCTGTTAGAAGGGGGGAGGGGCTGATGCAGGATCGTCCGACGGCGGTGGAGCTTTTGGACACCCTTGCGACCTACCTTGAGGAGGAGATAGGACCGGAACTTGAGGGGCCCCTGGTCTATCGCACGCGCGTGGCCCTGAATTTACTTTCCGTAGTGCGCCGGGAGCTGAGTGATGAGGAAGCGCTCCCCCGGGAGGCCCTTCGCTTGGCGGCCCTGCTCGACACGCCGGTGCCCGAGGGTTCGCCGCGCGTTGCCCTGGAAGCGCTTAATGCCCGGCTGGCGGAGCGGCTACGCCGGGGTGGCGATGCGGCCTTCGACGCAGCCGCCTGGCCCGTGCTGATGGCCGGGGCTCGGGAGAAGCTGGCGGTGCTGCGGCCCGGTTATGATGGCTACGACAGTGCTGGGGAGCGGCCGGGAGGCGCATCGTGAGCGGACCGGGGAAGGTGCCGGAAAGCGCCCAAGCCCGGGAGGCGCGGCTGAAGGCCGGGCTCGAGGCCGTATTTCAGGCTGAGCTGTCCCGCGCCGTGACGGTTTCCGATCTCGTGGTGACCTCGGCCGGGGCTCGCCGGGGCAACGTACTTTTTACGGCGACGGCGCCTAGGGGAGAGGGGCAGCGTTACTGCGTGACCTATCTGCCTACCCTCGATATCGAGCTGCTGCCCATCCCCCAGGAGGCTGCGCTCTTTCGCCTTGCGGAAGCCCAGGGTGTCCCGGTCCCCCATGTGCATTTTGCGACGGAGGATCCCCAGTGGGTTGGAGGTCCGCTCTTCGTTAGCGATTGCGTTGCCGGGGAAACGGTGCCCCGACGCGTTTTGCGGAAGGTGGCCGCGGAAGGAACGGGAGAAGCCATCGCCGCCCAGCTCGGTTCAGCCTTTGCGGCGCTCCATAGCATCGATCCGACCCTGGCGCCGCCGGCGCTGGCGCGGCCCGAGCGCACCCCTGTAGAAGATGCCTTAGCCCGCACGGACCAGCAGCTTCGGGAGTTGCTCCAGCCGTCTCCAATCTTCAGTTACGCCCAGCGCTGGCTGGAAACCCATGCGCCGCGGGCGGGGGACGGTCTTACGATCGTCCATGGTGACGTGCGCAACGGCAACGTCATTATTGACGAGCAGGGCCTAGCCGCGGTGCTGGATTGGGAAGTCGCCAAAGTTGGCGATCCCCTCGAGGATTTAGCCTGGACCTGCCTGCGCTGCTGGCGCTTCGGGGAAGACGACAAGGAAGTGGGGGGCTTTGGGCCTCGGGCGCCCTTTGTCGCGGCCTATGAGGCCGGCGGGGGGCACTTTGACCCGGAGCGCTTTCACTGGTGGAAGGTCCTGGGGACCTATCGCTGGGGCCTGGGCCTCGCGGGGCAAGCGGCAGCGCACCTGGAGGGTCGCTTCTCCAACATCGTCATGGCCATGAGTGGCCGGCGCGTGGGAGAGCTTGAATACGACCTCCTAAGCCTGCTGAAACCCTAGGAAAGCGCGGGAGGGAAAGGGCTTGGGGGTTTTTTTCCCGCGCCGGCTTGCGCCGGCGCGGGAGGGTAAACGGCGTGTGAAGCGTGACGGTCCGCAATCGAGGGGGGAGGGGGAGAGAGTCGAACCGCCCCACGCCTAAACCGAGCTGAACATGCGCGGCATGTCCAACTGAGGTCAAATTTACGCCCTGGACGAAGGTTGGTCAACCCCCGGACAAGGGGCCGTTCGTCGGGTGGACAAAGCTCGGCTTCAGATGCCTGTCCATGACAGGCGGCCTCCCTTACTGGATCATCCCCTCGACTTCCGCCACGTTTTCCAGCGCTTCCTCCATAAGAGCGCGGGCGTGGGCGGTGACGCGATGAAGATAGGCGTGAAGCGCTGCGTCCGTGGGATTGCGGCTTTTGCAGCTGGCGCTGTAAGCCTCAAAGGCCGTCAGGCTGCCGATTAGCGTAATGAGGTGCTCCGGGCACTCGCATTCCACGGAACGAGATAAGCCCGCCAAGCGCACGAGATCATCATCGTCAAAGCGGCGTGGCGGGATGGCGTCGCCCAGCTCCGGGCGGAGTCCCTCATCAAAGGCGCTGGGTTCCGGGGCGCTTTCGCCCTCGAAGCGGCAGGCCAGGGCTAGCTCCTCCAGGGAGACCGGGGAGCGAAGGATCATGACCCCTTCAGCCTTCAACGCATCGAAAATTTCCCGGCGGCCGAAGCCGGCTACGACCACGGAGCGTTGCGTCCCGGCGCGCTTCATGAGCCCGGCCACTTCCTGCACCGTTTCCTCGTAGACCCCGGCGTACTCGAGAATCAGGACGTCCGGCGCGAGGGAGGGTAGGGCTCGCTCGAAATCGCTGTAGTTGCGGAAGGCACCGATGAGGCTCAGCCCCTCGAGGCGCTCCCCGGCGGCATCGAGATAGGCTGCGAGGGTGGACCCGAAGACCGCTGCTCGTACCGGCCGCGTGGCAAATTGCTGGACCTGCTGGCGGGAACGGTTGTCTTGCTGGAGGCGCTCCCGAAGCTGGCTATCGGTCAGGTTGGCCACGGAGGAGATAGGGTTTCCAAGGTCCACGAGCTGTTTGATCATGGTCAGCCGTTCGACGTCGTCCCGGGAATAGATGCGGCCCAGGGACTCGGTGCGGCGCGTTTCAACCACCGCATAGCGCCGTTCCCAGGCGCGGAGTCGATCAACGGAGATACCAGTGAGGCGGGCGACGGCCCCGATGCGGTAATTCTGACTGCTATCTTGCTTTTGGCTCATGAAAACCCACTCAGGTGAATCCCTAAGATGCGGGTGGCTTTCCTAAACGTTTGCCAAGTTGCCGCGTAAGTGCGCGCAGTATAAGCGAATTTCGGCGCTTGTCGAGGTTTTGTGCTGAGCGAAAGCACGACAGCGGCGCCTCCCCTGCTAAGCCGCGGTGCGGGGACGGATGGGGCCTCGTCTCCTCGCGTTGGAGAGGGCACACTAGGGGACCATCGGGCGTTCTTGGGAGGGATCAACCGTGACTGCACTCGCCAACAACATCGGAGATCTATTAACCCGCCGGGCGGCGCTGAACCCGGAGCGGGAAGCGGTCTACGACGTCGCTCGGGGGCTTCGCTTAAGTTTCTCTGAACTGGCGGAACGCGCGCATCGTTTGGCTAACGCGCTCATCGACGACGGCGTCAAACCCGGAGATCGGGTGGGGCTCCTGCTCATGAACAGCGCCGAGTTTATCGAAAGCTTCTTCGCCATCGCGCGCTTGGGCGCTGTGGTGGTGCCCCTGAACTGGCGCCTGACGGCGGAAGAACTCCGTTTCATCCTCCAAGACAGCGGCACGGCCACGCTCATTTTTGATGATGAATTTGCCGATACGGTGGATGCCCTCGTGGGCTTTGAGGACCGAACGGGCCTGACCCGGCTGCTGGGCGTCGGAGCCCCGGCCGTGCCTGGCACACGGGATTACACGGCTTTCCGGGATCAAGGCGCGCCTGCGGCGCCGCCCCTGGGGGCCCGGGACCAGGACGCGCTGTACATCATGTACACCTCCGGGACCACGGGGCTCCCGAAGGGCGTTGTGCATACCCACGAAAGCGCGCTCTGGGGTGTGCTCACCATTTCCGCTACGGCGGATCTGCGCCCCGGGGATCGCTACCTGCAGGCCCTTCCCCTTTTCCACGTGGGCGCTCTAACCCCGGGAACGCTCTGCGTTTATCTCGGTGTCACCAGCATTGTCATGCGCAGCTTCGACCCCGCTGCGGCCTGGAAGCTCATTGAGGAGGAGCGGGTGACCACGGGGCTTCTGGTTCCGGCCATGCTCAACTTCATGCTCCAGGTGCCGAGCTTCGAGGGCTTCGATCGCAGCGCCCTGCGCTGGATGATGTCCGGTGCGGCGCCCGTCCCCGTCTCTCTTATCGAACGCTACGCCGAACTCTCCATCGACATCCTGCAGGTGTATGGCTTGACGGAAACCTGCGGTCCGGCGTGCCTCATCGATTCGGAGAATGCGCTCACCCGCGTCGGCTCCACGGGGCGCGGCTTCTTCCACAGCGACGTGAAAATCGTGGGCGACGACGGCAGCCCTTGCGCCGCAGGGGCGCCCGGCGAAGTGTGGGTGCGCGGGCGGCATATCATGCGGGAATACTGGAACCGCCCCGATGCTACGGCGGAAACCCTGGTCGACGGCTGGCTGCGCACCGGAGACGTGGCCATCATGGACGAAGATGGCTTCGTTTATATTCAGGACCGGATCAAGGACATGATCATTTCCGGGGGGGAGAACATCTATCCCGCGGAGGTGGAAAACGTCCTGCTTGGCGCCCCCGGGGTGGCCGATGCGGCGGTGATCGGGATGGCCTCAGCGCGTTGGGGCGAGTCGCCCCTGGCCATTCTCGTGCGCGACGACCCCGAGCTCACGGAAGCAGCCGTGCTGGCCCATTGTCAGAGCCGTCTGGCGCGCTTTAAGCAGCCCCGGGCCGTCCGCTTTGTCGATAGCATCCCGAGAAACCCCTCGGGGAAAATTTTGAAACGCGTGCTGAGGGACCAGTTCCCCGAGCCCGCGCCGGAATAGAACAGTAAGGGGGGAGCATGGAACTCGACGAGCTGGAGCAGCGGCTGCAGCCCTTTGTGCAGCATTGCTACAAGGATCCGACCGCTAGGGCCTTTGCGGTGAAAAAGATGCCCGGGCATGCGGGCTTCGCCTACGGCTATCGCGTGGCCCTGGGAGAGGGCGCCGAGGCCCGGGAAGAGGCCTGGTTCCTGCGCTTGCCCCCGCCCAACGTCAATTGGCGAGGCACGGCGGATGTGCTTCGCCAGGTGACGGTGCTTAACGCCCTCGATCAGACCTCCGTGCCCCACTGCAGCGTCCGCTGGAGCGGCGGGGAAGGGGAGGCTCTCCGCTTCTTTGACCGGCCCTTTTTCGTGGTGCCCCAACTTGAGGGCGACGTGCTGCGCCTGGGCGCCGGGGAGTGGGGCGCCGAGCTTTCCCGAGCCCAGCTCGAAAGCCTGGGGCAGGAAGTCATGACGGCCCTCGCGGGCATTCACCGCGTGCCCTGGGAGCCCCTGACCTACCTGGGCGCGCCCGTGCCCTTCGAGGAGGATGTGGCGCGCTGGGACCCGCTGTTCGAGCGGGCCGCCGATCCGGAGGCGCTTAAGCGGGCCCCGGAGGTGCGCAAGGCCCTGCTCGATCGCATTCCCGAGGCAGCGCCCATCGGCGTGTTTCACGGCGATTTCCAGACGGCCAATTTGTTTTGTGGCTTCGATGGCCATTTGAAGGCCGTCATTGATTTCGAGCTGACGGGCATCGGCGCGACCCTGAACGACCTCGGCTGGATCTGCACCTTCAGCGACCGGGCCGCCTGGGCCGATGGCAGCGAGCGCACCTTCTTCCTCGAGCCGGAAACCTTGATTGGCTATTACGAAGCCGCCTGGGGCGAGCCCGTGGCTGACCTCGCCTGGTACCGGGCCCTGGCGGCCTATAAGTTTGCTCTCATCACGGGCTTCAATCTGATGCTGCATCGCCGGGGCAAGCGCGACGATCCCCTCTGGGAAGTGACGCGCCATTCCATGACCCCGCTAATTGATCGAGCCCTCGCCCTTCTCGCGGGCGAGGCCTAAACCTGGAGCACTGTCCCATGTCTCAATTCACCATGACCATCAATGGCGCTGCCGTGGGCAGCGATCAACAGCTATCCGTGCTCGATCCCGCCACGGGCCGGCCCTTTGCCGAATGCCCCGATTGCAGCGAGGCCCAGCTGGACCAGGCGGTTCGCGCCGCCAAGGCTGCTTTGCCGGCCTGGCAGGGAGATGCCGAGGCCCGGCGGGCGGCGCTGCTGAAGTGCGCCGATGCCATCGAGGCCCGGGCCCAGGCCATCGCCCCCGTGCTCACCCAGGAGCAGGGGAAACCCCTGGGCAAGGCCCTGGAAGAGCTTTACGGCGCGGCCCTTTGGTTTCGCTCCACGGCAGCCTTGCCTCTAGAGGATCAGCTGCTTCGGGAGGATGAGAATTTCCGCGTCGAACTTCGCCGCCGGCCCCTAGGGGTGGTGGCAGGGATTACGCCCTGGAATTTCCCCGTGCTTCTGGCGGTTTGGAAAATTGCTCCGGCGCTCCTCGCCGGGAATACCTTTATTCTGAAGCCCTCACCCTATACTCCCCTTTCGAGCCTGGCCCTGGGGGAAGCCCTCCGGGAAGCGCTGCCGCCGGGGGTCTTCAACGTCGTGTCCGGAGGCGATCAGCTGGGGCGCTGGCTGACCGCCCATCCCGAGGTGCGAAAGATCTCCTTCACGGGCTCCGTGGCGACCGGTAAGCACATCGCCGCTGCCGCAGCGCCGGATCTCAAGCGCGTTACGCTCGAGCTTGGGGGCAACGACCCCGCCATCGTGCTCGCCGATAACAACCCGGAGAAGATCGCGGAGAAGCTATTCTGGAGCGCCTTCGCCAACAGCGGCCAGGTGTGCGTGGCGGTGAAGCGCCTTTATGTTGAGGAGCCGATCTTCCCCGCGGTAGTGGAAGCCCTGGGCGCGATCGCAGAGCGGGTGAAGGTGGGACCAGGCTCCGCCGCCGACAGCGAGCTGGGGCCCCTGAATAACCGTGCCCAGTTTGATCGGGTGAGCGAGCTCGTGGAGGACGCTCGGAGCCACGGCGCTAAGGTCGTTGCCGGCGGCAAACCCCTAGCCAACGAGGGCTACTTCTATGCGCCGACCATTCTCACGGACGTCGCCGAGGGGGTCCGGCTCGTGGACGAGGAGCAATTCGGCCCAGCCCTGCCGGTCATGTCCTTCAAGAGCGTGGACGAAGTGCTGGGACGGGCCAATGGCACGCACTTTGGCCTTGGGGGCTCAATCTGGACGGAAGATCTTGACCGGGGCGCAGCCCTCGCTCGGGATCTCGACTGCGGTACGGCCTGGGTGAATCAGCACATGAACCTGGCCCCCGACGTGCCCTTCGGCGGGGTCAAATGGTCGGGCATTGGCTACGAAAACGGCCCCTGGGGCCTGGCGGCCTTTACCGAGTATCAGGTCATTAACGTCGCCAAGCAGTAAGACGCGCTCGTGCTTACCCTCGCCGCCGTGGCTGCCCTGGCCTTTGCGGCGGCGACGGTGCTGCCCCTGCCCTCGGAGGCCGCGCTGCTGGCGGCCTGGGACGGGGGCAGTCCCCTAGTTCCGCTCTGGGCAGCGGCCACGGTGGGCAATACGGCGGGCGCCCTGCTCATGATGGCGCTCGGGTCCGGGGCCCTTCGCTGGCCCTGGCTGTCCGCCCGCATGGCGGCACCTCGGGCACGTTTCCGGCCTTGGGTGCAGCGCTTCGGGGCGCCGAGTCTGCTGCTGGCCTGGGTACCGGCGTTGGGGGATGCGCTCCCCGTGCTGGCAGGGCTGCTGGGCGTACCCTGGCGCCGCGCGATGCTTTGGCTGGCATTGGGTAAGGGGGGGCGCTACGCCGTAGTGCTGGCCACGGCAGAGCGGTTGGCAGGGCCCTAGAAGGGGCCGCCGAGGGGCAGGCCAAGCCGCCCCCGGCCCGCGAGCTCAAAGGTGGGCTCCCCCACCATGATGTGCTGGGTGGTGACATTCACATCCCGAAAGCAGCGCTGAAGACGGCTTTGGGCGTAGATCGCCGAGCCGCCGCCGCCGTGATAGGCCGCCCCCGTGGCCTCCGCCGCGGCCCAGGTGCCGTGGCTCGCTGCTAGGCGCAGGCGTCGTCGATGCTCCGCGCTCAGCTTCTCCCCAGCGGCCGCGCAGGCCCAGGCCTCGTCCGCGGCCTGTTCCATGAAGGCCCGGGCGGACCCCAGCTGGGCTTCCGCCTTGGCCAGGGCCAGCTGCACCGGGGCCCGCTCCGCGAGACGGCGTCGGCTGCCCGCGGGCGCCTTTTTCTGCGCCAGCCCGGCCCATTCATCGAGGGCGCGCTCCCCGAGGCCGATGGCTACGCTTGCCACCCCGAGGGCCAGAAGTCCAAAGGTGGGGAAACGATAGAGAGGGGTGCGCACCCGGGGCGCCGAGCCCAGGGGCACGCTAAAGGCCTCGTCGAGCCGAAGCCCCTCCACGGACATATCCCCCGAGCCCGTGCCGCAGAGGCCGCTCACGTGCCAGGTGTCGTGGCGGGTCACCTGATCCTGGCGAAAGAAAAAGAGCCGCTGCTCCGGCGCGCCGCGCTCATCAAGGAGCGGTTCCCCGGCCTCGTCGAGCAAACGGCAGCCCCCGGCCAGCCAGTGGGCGTTGGGACTTGCGCTCGCAAAGCTCCAGCGCCCGGAAACCGTCCAGCGGTCGCCCCGGCGCTGTGCCGTGCCCATGGGGGCGGTGACCCCGCAGGGAATGACGCCGGGATCGGCAAAGATGGTGTTGGCGGTCTCCTCCGGCAGGGACGCCGCGAGGAGTCCCGTGGTGGCACCAATCATGGCGCACCAGCCCGCGGCGCCGTCGCCGTAGGCTAGGCGCCGAAGCGCATCCATCATGACCTTCGGGGAGACCTCGAGGCCGCCATGGGCTTCGGGCACCAGCATGCGGTAGGCCCCGGCGTCCGCCATGGCGGCCGCGAGGGCCGGGCTTAGGCTTCGCGCGGCCTCGCTTTGATCGCTCTCCCGATCGGCCTGCGCGGCCACCGCATCGATGCGGGCGAGGAACGGGGCCGGGTCGGGGGTGGCCAGAGCGTTTGCGGTCATGAAGACCTCCGGGTGAGGGGGCGAAGGAAAAGGATTGGATCGGGTCCCGCGGCTTCGGGAAAGCGGGGTTGAAAGCCGCGGCGAGAAAAATAGCCACTCCGCTCGAGGGGGCAGGAGACCGTGCTGTGGGCCAGGCCGAGGAGCTCCGCAGGGGCTTCTAGCCAGGTCAAAAGCCCCTGGCCCAAGCCGCGGCGCTGCCATAGGGGCGCGACCGCGAGCAGCGTTAGCTCAGCATGCCGCTGTCCGTAGCGCATGGCGGCGATCCCTACGAGGGTGTGCCCAGCCCGGGCTACGCAGAGGTTCTGTTCCGGGTCAGCGAGCGCGCCTTGCAGGGCACTAGGGGTCCAAGGGCGGAGGAGGGGATCGTCCAGGAAATGGGTGAGCAAGCGCGCCATGGCCAACAGGTCGACCCGGGTCGCAAGGCTATAGGTCAGTGCGGTCGTTCCCCCCATGGCCTAGCTATAGCGCACCCGCCGGTCCGGCTCAAGGGTTCGGCTTTGGCGTGAAGGACCGTCTGGGAGGCGTATGATGCGCCCTTCGAAACGGAGTGCCCATGATTACGGACCCCTTCTTCTATGCGCTGGCCATCCCTGCGCTCCTTATCGTGGGCATCGCCAAGGGCGGCCTCGGGGGCGGCATTGGCATTCTCGGGGTACCCCTCATGGCCCTGGCCATCGGGCCCGTGCAGGCGGCGGCGATCATGCTACCGATCCTCATGCTCATGGACGCCTTTGCGGTGCGCCAGTGGTGGGGGCGCTGGGACCTCGCCAATCTCCGGGTGATCGTGCCCGGGGCTATCGCAGGCATCGTGCTGGGCACCTTTACCTTTCGCTATCTATCTGAGGATGCGATCCGAGTGCTCATCGGCGTCATTGCCGTTGGCTTTGTGGCCAACCATTTTCTTGGCGTTTTGCGTCGCGTGCCGCCGCCGGAAAGGCGTGCGCCCCGGCCTCTGGCGGGCACCTTTTGGGGCGCCATGGCCGGCTTCACAAGCTTTGGGGTCCACGCCGGGGGGCCACCGATCAACGTATATCTGCTTCGCCAGGGCCTGGATAAGGGCACCTTTCAGGGCACGGCGGTGCTCTTTTTCATGATCGTGAACTGGGTGAAGGTGCCGCCCTATGCCCTGCTGGGGCAATTTGATTTTGCCAACCTCACCACCTCCTTAGTGCTTGCGCCCCTGGCGCCCCTGGGTATTCGGCTTGGCCATTGGCTGCACCATCAGGTCGACGAAACCTGGTTCTTCCGCTTCATCTACGCGTCGCTCTTGATCGTTGGGGTGCGCCTGATCTTGCTGGGCCTTGCCTAGGGCCCTTCCTCCGCCTCTCCTTTTGCGAGGAAGGCCGGTAGCTCGGCTCGATGATCCTCGAAGGCCAGCCCATCCTCCTGTAGCAGATAGCCCGCACCCTGAGGGAGGCCAGGCTGGGGTGGCAGGGGGTGAAGGGAAAGGCGCCGGGTGAGGCCCCAGAGCACGCCCTCGGGCCCGAGCACCATGGGTTCCCCCCCCTTAGCCAGGGCCGGGCCCGTGAAACGGTGGCGAGGGTAGGGGAGCGCCCCTTCTTCCGCCTCCGGGAAGAGGGCGTAGCCCCCGGCAAAGTGCTTGGGTGCTAACGGCGCTGGAGCCGAGCCGAGCGCTGGGGCTAGGGCCGCGGGGCCGAGGCGGCAATGGGCCTCGGCCTCTTCCCACAGCTCTGAAAGGGTCAGCTTTCCCCCGTTCAGGAAGAGGCGGGGGTGCTGCGCATCAGCAAAGGCGTGGCTCACCGCCGGCTCCCCCTCGCCAGGCCCGGCGCTCAGCCAAAGGAAATCCACGGCCCCTTCGCTAGCCGCGCCGTCGAGCAGGGTCAAGAGTAGGGCGCCGAGCCGCGCCGGGGATGCCGCGGGGTCCAGACGACGCGCGAGCGCTGCCACGGCGCCGAGCCCTTCCGCGACCACCAGGGTCCGGTCCTCCGCCGTGGCCCGCAGGGCTTCATTGCTCCATTGCCGGAGGAGGGCTGCCTCGAGGCTCTCAAGGTCCGCGAAGGGCGTATTCGGCGCGGGAAGGAGCGGATGGCCCCGGCAGGGGGCGGGCCAGTAGTCCCCCGCGGGGGTCTTCCCGTCTCCCAGGGATAGGCATCGGGCGAGGAGGGCGCTTCCCGGCCCTTCGAGGCATAACAGCACATTCGTCTCCTTTTAACTCGCGGTGCCCCGGAGGGGTTCGCTAGCATAGGGTTTTTGCCGGGATAGCGGGTCCATGGAACAGGCTGCAGCACGCGGGGCCGAGGCCCTCGCGAATTTTCTGAGGCAGTGGCCCGAGTATAGGGAAGTGCTGGCCCCTGCGGGCAGGCCCGATGGGCAGGCAGCGGTGCACCGCACCTTTGTGCTGGGCACGATCAAGTCGGGAAAATCGACCCTGATCAACGCGCTCCTGGGCCGCGAGGTCATGACCCGGGGCGCCGGGGTGAAAACCTTTAATCAGATTCACAGCACCCATGGCGATGCCCTGGCTGCGGAGGTGCAGCTGTGGCCGTCCTCCGTGCTGGAAGCGCGCCTGGCCTTCGACTTCCGGATTCTCGGGGCCCCCCTGGAGGTTCCGGAGAACGTTTATGAGGCCGACGCGCTCGCCGCTCTTGAGGGGGCTCGGGAGGCCTTTGAAGCGGAAAGCGAGGCTGATGGGCGCTTGGTTAATCTGGAGGCCGGTAGCGCCTACGGCCTTCTGAACCACGCGCTGACGCGGCTGCGTCTCACCCTCGCGGGCCTTTCGGCGCTGCAGCGCCGCGGCTTTCGCCCGGCCCTGGGGGCGGCGCCGCGCCTGTCCTTCGAGGAGACGGGGTTCTCCGAGTTTCTCAGCTGGACCGATGAGGCCTCCCTGGCGCCTCTCATCGCTCATCTGTCCCTGCGCGTGCCCTTTCCCGAGGGGCTTCCACGCAGCCTCAGTCTGATCGACTGCCAGGGTAGCGACAGCCTGAACCCCCTAGACGCGGCTGATGTGCAGGCCATCGGCCAGCGGGCCGACACGGTGCTCTACGTCGTGCAAAGCCGCCTCGGCCTTCGGGAAGGAGATCGGCTGCTGCTTCGCCAGCTGGCGGCCCAGGGCCTAGCCGATCGGCTGATAGCGGTACTCAACGTGGAAGCCTTTGAGCCCCTGGAGGCCAGCGCCTTCAAGGCGCTTCGCGACCAGGTGGAAGGGGACCTGGAAAGCTGCCTGCGGCAGCCCATTCCCCTCTTTGCGGTGGATGCGCTCCGGGGTCTGGAAGGCGCGGAGACGGCGGCCCTGGTGGAGGCGCACTGGGCGCGCCGCGGCGCTGAGGCGGTGGCGGCACAGGTGGGGGCGGGGCTCTGGGCGCTTAAGGCCACCCTGGCCCAGCGCTGCGAGGCGACCCAGCCGCCCGTCATGGCGCGCAGCTTTGAGGGGGAGCGGGCGGCCCTGCGGGCCCTCCTTGCCCGAGACGAGGCGGTGCTGGGGCTTTCCGCCGAAGGCCTGGGGGCCGAGCAGCAGCGCCGGGGGCTGAAGCGGGCTTTGGACGGCGCTCGGCGCGAACTGCGTGCCACCCTGGCCCAACGTATAGAGAACACCTTCTCCCCCCAGGGGCCCATGGCGCAGGAGCTCGATGCGTTCCTGCGCGGGGGGCTTGAGCGCTATCTAGCTGAGCGCCCCATGCCCGAAGCATTGGCGGACGCGGCGCTGGGGGCGGCGCTCATCGACCACGCCCTTGAGCGTTTCAATCAAGATTGGCTTCAGGAGCGGGCAACGGTGCGGGAGCAGGAACTGGGGCGGCTTCGGACCGACCTGGGGGAGGCCGTCGCGGCAGCCACCGCGACCCTTGGGCAGGAGCTGCAATCCTTTCTCCCCCGGGCCCTCCGCGCCTCTGTTGATCAGCTGTTCAATGCCAGCGCGCTCCGGGAGCGGCTCGGAGAGGCCCGGGCCCTGACCCCCGCCCCGGTGGTGCTTGAGCCCCTAACCCTAAGTCGCGCCCGACGCTTTACG
>RGAU01000210.1 GCA_009919975.1 Gammaproteobacteria bacterium | reverse complement strand
GGGGCGCCGCGGCGCCCCTTTTGCCAGGTCGACGGGAGGCTCAGGTCCCGGTCCAGTTCGGGGCCCGCTTCTCGGCGAAGGCCTTTGGCCCTTCCTTGGCGTCGTTGGAGGTGAAAACCTTTTGCTGCCAGGGGATCTGCATTTCCCAAAGCTTGTCTTCTTCGATGCCCATAGCGGCGGACCGCACTAGGCTCTTGGAGGCCTTCACGGCCAGGGGGGCGTTCTCGGCGATGCGCTCTGCGAGGGCGATAGCGGCGTCCAGGGCTTCGCCGGGTTCGGTGAGGGCGCTAAGCATCCCCGCATCCATGGCTTCCTCGGCCGTAATGGGCTCTCCGGTTAGGGCCATTTCCATGGCCTTGGCGTAGCCCACCCGCGCGGGTAGGCGGAACACGCCCCCAGCGGCGGCGAAGAGCCCCACCTTTACCTCCCGAATGCCGATCTTGGCGCCCTTGGCGGCGACGATGAGGTCGCAGGTGAGCATGATCTCGCAGCCCCCGGCGAGGGCGAAGCCGTTCACCGCCGCGATGAGGGGCTTTTCAGCGCCGCTGCGGACAAACTTATTCAGGGGGCCGATGTCTTCGCCCCGGGCGAAGGCCTTCAGGTCCATGCCCGCGCAGAAGGCGCGGCCGCTACCGGTGATAACGCCGGCCACCAGGCTATCGTCGCTGTCGAGCTCCTGGATGGCATTCCAGAGCCCATTGGACAGGGCGCCATTGATGGCATTCATAGCGTCGGGCCGGTTCAGGGTGATCACCATCACGCGGCCCCGACGCTCCACGATGATCGCTTGTTCTTCGCTCATGTCTCTCTCCACGGTGAATTGACGGGCCTAGCCTCGCACGAAGTGCGCCTCGCGAAAACTCTTGGACGCGGTAGACTAGCCCTGTGAAAGGAAAGGACGCCTTCATGCGACGGTGGTTGCCCTTAACGATTGTTTTGCTCGTCTGCCTTACCCCGGGGGCTCGTGCTGCGGGCGGGGCGCTCTTTTTAAGCGACGAGGGCTTCCAGGATTTCAAGGGGCACCTGAACCTTTGGCGTGACCCCTCGCGGGAGGCAACGTTGCAGGAGGCTCGGGCGGCGCAAGGGGCTGGGGCTTTCTCACCTATCCCTGGAAACCTGGGCCTTGGCTATGTGCCCGAGGCTGCCTGGCTGACCTTTTCCCTGCGGGTGCCTGAGGGCCCCGTGCAGGATCGCTGGCTAGAATTAACTCCGCCCTATATCGATCGCTTCGACCTCTACCATTTCGATCCTACCGGTGCCCTCGACCATAGAACGGGCGGGGATATCTTCCCGCTCAGTAATCGTGAATTAGCCTATCGGAACCATGTTTTCCGCCTCGCCTTGGCC
The DNA here is from genome assembly GCA_009919975.1 of Gammaproteobacteria bacterium. Taxonomy (GTDB): domain Bacteria; phylum Pseudomonadota; class Gammaproteobacteria; order Pseudomonadales; family Azotimanducaceae; genus Salivita. The sequence continues at coordinate 2,814 of RGAU01000210.1, read as the reverse complement.
CCCGGGGAGCATCAATTCTTTCTGCGTGTTGAAGCCAAAGGCTTGATTGCGGCCATGGTGAAGCTGTGGACGTCGCCGGCGCTGGACGCCCGGTTTCAATTCACCTACCTCCGGGCCGGCGTGTATTTTGGGTTTCTACTGGCGGCCCTCCTGGGCGCAGTGGCGCTCGCGATCACGCTTCGAGATGGGCTTGTGCTTCTGTTCACCGGTTCGATTTTGTCCCATGGCCTCAATAACGCTTCTATTTGGGGCCTGCTCAATCATTTAGTACTGCCGCAGGCCCCAGCCCTTGCGGACCAATTAACGGGACTCTTTGCGCTTTCCGTTTCTCTTTTTGCGTGGTGGTTCTTCGCCCGGCTGTTGGAGCTCCGTCGTTATCACCCTTGGTTCTATCGAGTGAGCCAGGGAGGCGTTGCCTTTTCTGCGGTGGCCTTGCTGCTCTCTCCCTTTGGTTACTATCAGACGTTGTCCTTCTGGGCGCAGCTTTACGCCCTCCTCTTTATCGGCGGAGCGCCCTTTGTGGCCCTCAGGCTGTGGCGTGGGGGCAGTACGCTTAATCGCTTTCTGGCGTTCTCTTATATCAGCGTTATCTTGAGCCTGGTTCTTACCATGCTGTTTGCCCTAGGGGTCCTTCCTTTTAGCGAGGCGCTCGCTTACGCCCAGGCCGCTACGGCTATGGTCTATGTGGGGATGTTCTCAGCCTATCTTCTATTCAAGGCCGCTGAGGGCCAGCGCGTCCTCGCCCGAGCGGAGGCTGAGCATGGGCTTTTTGAGGAGCGCACGCGCTTGCTCCAGCTCATCGCCCATGAGCTGCGCACCCCGGTAGCGAAGATCGACGCGGCTCGGCAGGTGCTAGAGCTTCTGGAGAGAACGCCGGATGCGAAGCCGGAAGCTCGTCAGCCCCGACTTGCCGCGATTCGCCAGGCTACGGAGCGGCTCAAGCTACTGTTCACCTTGACGTTAGATCGCGAGCGGCAGGAAGCGGTTGGCGTTCCACCTTCAACCCTTTCCGTCGATTTGCTTCTCAAGGACTTGGAAGCGCTTTGCGGTCCGGTGCTGCGCGGGCGCCTACGCATTGATCTCGCTGTACCCCAGGCACAGGTGCGCGCCGATGCACGGGAGCTGGGCTTTGCGCTGCTAAACTTGCTAGAGGGGATGGCGGAGGTTTCACCCCGAGACAGCGCTTTGACGCTTAGTGTCACGGGGGAGCGGAATGAGCGTGGCCTCCCGCAAGTCGTCCTCATCCTCACAGCGCCCCGATCTTTGGAGGGCGAACGGTTCAGCGGCACGACCTTCGTCCGCTCCGTATTTGAAGCCTATGGTGGCGGTTTTCGTTGGCTCCCGGCGGAGGAGGGGATGCAGCGCGTCCAGCTCTGGTTGCCGGAAGCCTTGCAATAGGAAGGGAGAGGTCCGTGCACCAGTCAGAGGAACCATGGCAGCGGGGGTGGGTATGGTGTGCCGTGGCCTGCCTCCTTTGCTTATGGGTGGCAGGTGCGCAGGGTGCTCCCATGCAGCTTGATCCTGAGACCCCTCGCCAAGGCCTGAGCGATGGAAGCCTTTCTGTCTGGGAGGACCCGAGCGCGGAGGCGTCGCTGCCGGAAGCGGTCAGGGCCTTTGAGGCAGGCGCTTTCCGTTCGCTTCCGGGGTCGCTGGCCCTGGGTTTCAAGTCCGGGGCGGCGTGGCTGCACGGCGCCCTTGAGGTTGGGCCTGGGGCGGGGGGCGAGCGTTGGCTGGAACTGTATCCAGCTTACGTCGATCAGCTTGATCTTTACTATCGGGGCCCCGACGGCCTTTGGCAGCATCGTTCTGGCGGAGATTTGTTGCCCCAACGCGTGAAGGCGATCCCCCACCGGGGACATGTTCTCCCCGTTTTCCTGGCGCCCGGACGGTACGACCTGTTCCTGCGCCTGGCCTCGGAAAGTGATCTCGCCGCAGCGCCCGTGCTCTGGAAGCCCGAAGCCTTTCAAGCCTTCAGCTATAAGCTTTACTGGGCCGATGGGATCCTCTTGGGGATTGCCGCTGCCATCGCCTTTTTAAACGCCTTTGTTTTTCTTCGGCGCCGCACGGTGCTGGAGGGCGTCTTCGCCTTGGCGGCGGTGGTGGCCACGCTTCAATGGTCTGCCCCCTCGGGGCTCCTCGCGGAGTGGGTCTTCCCCGAGGCTCCGCGCTGGGGGAGCCGCGCCGGGGGCGTGCTGGTTTGCCTCTATTCGGCGTCCATGTGGGTCTTTTTCATGGTGCTCTTCGAGGCCCATCGCTATCACCGCATTTTCTATCATATCGGGCGGTTTGCGGTGGCCATGGGGCTCGGGGGCACGGTGCTGACGGTCCTCGGCTTCTATCGCCACGTGGGTCCCCTTATCCACGCGCTGTCCTTGGTGGCCTTTCTACTGGCCCCTGTGGTCATGCGTCGCCTCTGGCGCCAAGGGGATGTCGCCTCCCGAGCCGTCGCGTTGGCCATTGGTGCCTATGCGCTCATTACCTTGATGATTGTCCTGCGGAACCTGGGCGTTCTTTGGCTGGCGGGCACCGAGATATTAGCTCGCCTGGGTCCCCTCATGGTTTTCCTCGTTGCCTTTCAAGCAGCCTTGGTGGTTCGCTCCTTGTCCATGCGAATGGCTTTTGCGAAGGCTCAGGCAGAACGGGAAGAATTGCAGGAAGAGCGAAGACTCGCGGCGGGGGCAAGGGAAGATCGAGCAAGGCTCCTCGCGCTCCTCGCCCATGAGCTTCGTACGCCGGTGGCTCAGATCGATTCCTCCCGGCAGGTGCTGGAGCTTCTCGCGGAGCACAGTAGCCCTAAGCAATATCGTCTCCGGA
>RGAU01000209.1 GCA_009919975.1 Gammaproteobacteria bacterium | reverse complement strand
CGTAAATTGAGGCACGTCGCTTAGGAGCACGGTGGAAAATTCGTGCGCGAGCGCGATGTAGTCGTTCTGGCTTCGAGGCCCCTCGCACAGCGTCCCATAGCGGAACCACACCACGTCGTCATGCTGTCCAAGGATGGGGAGGCTTCGCCCCTCTACCTCCAGCGCCCCGGGCACGGGCGCGAGGCCCCCGGTGAGGGACTGGTACGCGGCCCGGAGGGCTGCTTCCGCCTCCGCGCCCAAGGGGGTGTGGTACAGGGCGGCTTGGCTAAGCGCCCGCAGCCGGTAGTCCGCAGCGCTTTGGAGCTCGTAGACCTCCGTATGCGTTTCCAGAAGCGCAATCGCCGGCAAGAAGCGCCGACGCTGAAGGCCATCTTTATAGAGGCCCGAGGGGGGAACGTTGGAGGTGGTCACCAGGGTCACGCCTCGGGCGAACAGCGCCGCAAAGAGCTCTCCCAGGAGCATGGCGTCCGTAATGTCCGAGACGAAGAACTCGTCGAAGCAAATCACCCGGGTGCGTTTCGCCCACTGTTCCGCAATGTGCTCAAGGGGATTGGCCTTCCCCGCCTCCGCCTTCAGCGCCTCGTGCACCCCGCGCATAAAGCGGTAAAAATGCATACGCTCCCCCACCCCCGGGGGGAGGGCCTCGAAGAACAGATCCATGAGAAAGGTTTTACCCCGCCCCACCCCGCCCCAGAGGTAAAGGCCCTGGAGCGGCGCCCGGGGGGCGCGACCCCGGAGACGAAGCCGATCGAGAAGCCCTGGCGCCGGAGCGGGCGCCTGGAGCGCAGCGGCGAGCCCATCGAGCTTCTCCAGCGCTGCCCGCTGAGCCCGGTCTTCGCTGATTCGCCCTTCCTGCAGCGCCGCCTCGTAGCGCTCACTCGGTTTTGCCGGCGCGGCCATTTCCTTACCCTTTCCCGACCGTGGCCCTTTTTCGACCATGGAATGCTTCAATAGGGGCCGCGACTCTAATGCCCCACCTTTTGAGGGGCAACACGAAAGGAGCCTGCCGCGTCATGGCCCTGACTTCCTGGCACCGCCCCAAGCGCCTGATTCCCATCCTTGCCGGCATTGCCCTGGGGCTACTCCTCGGCGCCCTTCTGCCCAGCGGAAGCGGCAGCCGGGCTAGCGACAGCTACGCCGATGCGGTGGCCCTGGCGGCCCCCTCCGTGGTGAACATCTACACCCGGAAGCGCCTGACGCCGGAGCCCCACCCCCTGTGCGCCCTACCCCGCTTTGAAGCCCTCTGCCGCCAGCTCCCGGAACGGCGCGCCCGCATGGAGGGGTCCCTCGGCTCCGGGGTCATCCTGGAAGCCCGGGGCCTTATCCTGACCAATAACCACGTGATCGCCGATGCCGACGACATCATGGTGGTCACCGCCGATGGTCAGGAATTCCCGGGACAGGTTCTCGGCACCGATCCCAGCACGGACCTTGCCGTGGTTCAGGTAACCCCGGAGGCGCCTCTGCGTCCCGCCCACCTGCGCCGGACGCCGCTCCGGGTGGGCGATACGGTCCTAGCCATCGGTAATCCCTTTGGCCTCGGGCAAACCGTTTCCCAGGGCATCGTCAGCGCCCTCGGGCGTCAAACCCTGGGGACCAGCCCTTATGCGGACTTCATTCAGACCGACGCCGCCATCAATCCCGGCAACTCCGGCGGAGCCCTCATCGACAGCGAGGGCGCCCTTGTGGGCATCAACACCCTGATCTTCAGCCGCTCCGGCAGCTTCGAAGGCATTGGCTTCGCCCTTCCCGCGGCCCTTGCCCTGGAGGTTGCTCAGGAAATCGAAAGCCAGGGGCAAGTGATACGGGGCTGGCTGGGACTGGAGGCCGCAGCGAGCGCGGACGGCGCAGGTCTGATGGTCACGGCGGTGCTCGCCGGCGGGCCCGCCAGCTTGGCCGGGCTTCGTCCCGGGGACCGGCTCCTGGCCCTTGATGGCCGCCCCGCCCGCCAGACCCGGGAACTGGCCCAGCATATTGCCAGCCTTACGCCGGGAAGCCGCCTACCCCTGGTGATCGAACGGCAAGGCAGGCAGCTCCTGCTCGAAGCCCGGGTGGGGCAGCGGCCTCCCCAGCGCTAGGGAGGCGATGGGGCCCCTAGGGGCCCTTGTTGTGATCGAAGCCTTCCACCCGAAGCGCCGCAGCCCGAGCATGGGCTTCGAGCCCCTCCCCTTCTGCAAGCAGCGCCGCGCTTTGCCCCAGCACCGCCGCCCCCTCCGGGGAAAAGCCGATCAGCGAGCTTCGCTTCTGGAAGTCATCCACGCCCAAGGGCGAGGAAAAGCGCGCCGTGCCGAAGGTCGGGAGCACATGGCTTGGCCCTGCCAGGTAATCGCCCAGCACTTCCGCCGTATGGCGCCCGAGGAAAATGGCCCCGGCATGGCGAATATCAGGCAACAGCGCCTCCGGGTGATCAACGGCAAGCTCAAGATGTTCCGGGGCAATACGGTTGATGAGCGCGACCCCCAGGGCCAGGCTCGGCACCTCGATGAGCGCCCCCCGGGCCCGGAGCGATGCTTCGATAATGGCCCGCCGGGGCCGCGCGGGCAGCGCGGCCTCCACGGCGGCTTCTACCGCGTCGAGCAGGGCGGGATCGGGGCTGACCAAAATGGCCTGCGCCGCCTCGTCGTGCTCCGCTTGCGAGAACAGATCCATGGCCAGCCAGTGGGGGTCCTGGGCGCCGTCGGCCAGCACTAGAATCTCCGAGGGCCCGGCAATCATATCGATGCCCACGGGGCCAAACACTTGGCGCTTTGCCTCGGCGACGTAGGCGCCTCCGGGACCGACGATCTTATCCACGGGGGAAAGGGTTTCGGTGCCGAAGGCCAGGGCCGCAATCGCCTGGGCGCCGCCCACGCGGTACACCCGGTGCACCCCCGCCAAGTGCGCCGCCGCCAGCACCAAAGGATTTAGAACGCCGCCAGGGGTGGGCACGGTCATGATGACCTCCCGCACCCCAGCCACCTTCGCCGGCACGGCGGTCATGAGAACGGAAGACGGGTAGGCCGCCTGGCCCCCGGGCACGTACAGTCCGACCCGATCCAAAGGCCGAATCAACTGACCCAGGAGGTTTCCGAATTCGTCCTTGTAGCGCCACTCATCCCGACGCTGGCGCTCGTGGTAAGCCGCAATGCGATCCCGAGCCAGCTTAAGGGCGCTGCGTTCGGCCTCAGGCAAGGTCTCGAAGGCCTCCCGAAGGGCCTCCTGAGGCACTTCAAGCTCCTCGACGCGCTTCGCCTCCACGCCATCGAACTGCGCGGTGTACGCCAGCAGGGCTTCGTCGCCCTTCGCCCGAACCTCGGCGATGATCTCCCGGACCCGCCCCCGTACCGCGCCATCCTCGGCGAGCTCCCAATGCAGCAGCGCCTCAAGATCGTCCTGAAAATTGGGGGCGGCGGCACGCAGCCGTCGAAGCAAACCACTCATGCACCGGTCTCCTCTGCGGGCGCCGCGGGCAAGGCCGCGGCCAACGCGTCGAGCATGGGTCGAAGCTCGGCCCGGTGCTGCTTCATAGACGCTTTGTTAACGATGACCCGTGCACTGATGTTTTCGATGAGCGCAAGGGGCGCTAGCCCGTTGGCCCGGAGCGTATTCCCCGTATCCACGATATCCACGATGAGATCGGCGAGGCCAATCAGGGGCGCGAGCTCCATGGCGCCCCCGAGGGGAATCACTTCTATCTGCTGCCCCTGGGCGCTGAAGTAGCGCTGCGCCACCTTCACAAATTTCGTCGCTACCCGAAGGCGCTGACCAGGGCGAGGGATAAAGGCCGGATCGCCGGCGGTCATGAGACGGCAGCGGGACAGGCCGAGATCGAGCGGTTCGTAGTAGCCCTCTCCGCCATGCTCCAGGAGCGTGTCCTTGCCCGTGATGCCCCAATCGGCAGCGCCATGGGCCACGCAGGTGGGGACATCGCCGCTACGCACCACAAACAAACGAAGCCCGGGATGACGGGTTTCGAAGATCAGCTTTCGGCTACGCCGGGGATCCTCGAGGGGATCGAGGCCCGCGGTTTCCAAGAGGGGCAGTACCTCGTCGAGGATCCGACCCTTATTCAGGGCGAGGGTGAGCATGGGACATCCTTAGCTAGCCTTAGGGGGCCCGGCGCCGAATCACCTGCGCACCCAGGCCGAGCAATTTTTCCGTCATGGCCGCATAGCCACGGTCCATATGATAAAGCCGATCGATGACCGATTCCCCCTCCGCG
>RGAU01000208.1 GCA_009919975.1 Gammaproteobacteria bacterium | reverse complement strand
AGGGGTAAAAAGGTGACCTCCGCGCCGGCGGGAAGATCACCCTCGGGAAGGGGAAGATCGAGTAGGCAGTTGGCTTCGGCGAGGCCGCTGAGCAGATGGGAATCCTGCGCGTTGAAGGCTTCCACGGAGAAGCCCTGAGCCGTGGCCGTAAAAACTCCCCGTTGGAAGTCGCGGCGCCCCGGCGCCTTCTTTACGGCTTTCGCCAGCCTTCCCCGGAGGCGCAGGGTGGGCGTTAGGGTCTCTCCGGCCAGCACCCGCAGCGCCGGTGCGACCAGCAGGTGAAAGGTCGCGAAGGCGGAAACGGGGTTTCCGGGAAGGCCAAAGAAGGCCCGTTGCCCCTGCAGCATGCCAAAGCTGAAGGGGCGCCCGGGCTTGAGCGCTAGACGGTGGAAGGTCAGGGCGCCTCGCTGTTCGAGCCAAGGCCTCAACACGTCCGCGTCGCCCACGGAAACCCCGCCGGTGGAGATCAGCGCGTCGGCCCCGGCCTCAAGCATTTCCCCGAGGGTGCGCTCGAGCGCTGTGGTGTTGTCACGGCTGTGCCAGCACCCCAGCACTTCGACGGGAAGGTCAGTCAGGGCGGCGGGGAGCAGGGCTTGGCTGGCATCATGAATTTGCCCCCAGGCGAGAGGGGCGCCGGGCTCCGCGAGTTCGTCCCCGGTGCTGAGCACGGCGACCCGGGGGCGGCGCCAGCAGCGTACGGCCTCGAGCCCCGCTGCCGCAAAGAGTCCCAGATGCCGGGCATGAAGCGCGATTCCGGGTTGTCCTAGGGGCTGACCCTCGCCGACGTCGCCCCCGGCGGGACGCACATAACGCCCGCCCTCAAGGGTCGCTTCGGCAAAGATGCGATCTCCTTCCCGGCCTAGTTCCTCCTGGGGGAGAACGCTATCGCACCCGGACGGCACCGGTGCGCCAGTGAAGATGCGGACGCAGCTTCCCGGGGGTAGGGCCTCGGTCCAGGGCTTCCCGGCCCAAGCCGTTCCGACCACGGCCAGCCCCTCTTCGCCTAACGCAGCCAGCTCCACGGCGCGGCAGGCGTAGCCGTCCATGGCGGAGGCTGGGAAGGGGGGCACGGCGTGGGAGGCCCGTGGCGCCTCGCTCAAGATACGTCCGAGCGCAGCGGAAAGGGGAAGGCATTCTTCCGCCTGCGGGGCGGGGAGCGTGGCTTTTAGCTGGGCCCAGGCGTCGTCGAGCTCGATCATGGCAAGGGTCGTCCTTTGCAGGGGAACGCCGTATTCTAGCGCCCCGACGAAAGGGGCACGCCATGCTGGGATCGCTTACATCGCCGTCGAACGTTCTCGCCCTCGACACCTCGGGGCCCGCTTGCTCCCTCGCCTTGAGCACGGAGGGGCAGGTGCTGGAGCGCCACGAAACGGGCGCCCGTATTCATAACGAACGTCTTCTTGCTTTGCTCCATGAGCTCTTCAGGGAAGCGGCGCTGTCTCCCCGAGCCTTGGATTGCCTGGTGCTTTCCGTGGGCCCGGGCGCCTTCACGGGACTGCGCATTGGCACTTCTGCAGCGCAGGCCTTGGCCTTTGCCGCGGGCGCGCCGGTGCTTTGCATTTCTAGCCTCGAGGCGCTCGCGCTGACCCATCAGGCAGCGTTGGCGGCAGTCGGACTAAGCGCGGTGGAGGTGCTGGTGGATGCGCGCATGGGGGAGCTCTATCGAGCGACCTTTAAGCTCGCCGGCGGTGGTCTGGAATATCGGGATGAGGACCAGATCACCACGGTCGAGACCCTGGCGGAGGCGCCGGCCCTTTCCTCGCGGTGGGGGCTGATCGGGGACGGGCAGGACCTTCCGGCCCTGGCGCCGCGGGGCGCTGAAGCGGGTTTCCGCGAGCCCAGCAACATTGTCCGAGCCCGGGCGCTGCTGCCCTTAGTGGCTCAGCGCGAGCCGGGACCGCCGGAAAAGGCAGTGCCGCGTTACCTCGAGGGACGGGTACGATGGCAGCCCGCTACGGCCCCGGGCACCCCCGTCCCTAGCGCCTGATGATGCCCGGGGCGCTGCCGTCCGCTTCCCTTTTCGATGGCCTCTCGGAGTGCTCCCTGCCCGAGGGCTGGCGCTGGCGTCGGGAAGGTCCCCTGACCCTGGTGCCCCCAGCAGTCCTGGCACTAGCGCCGCTCACCCTAGATTTTACGGCCGGGCGCCTCGCGCACCGTTTATTGCGGGCTTCCGAGGAGCCCTTGGTGCGGGCCCTGGGCCTGCGCCGGAAGGACGGCCCGCGCCGGGTGGTGGACATGACCGGAGGGCTTGCAGGCGACGCTTCACGCATGGCAGCGGCGGGGGCTGAGGTACTTTTAATCGAGCGTCACCCCGCCGTCTTGGCGCTGGTGGTGGATGGCCTTCGCCGCGCCGAGGCCGAAGGTTTCGCTCCCTGGGGGGACCGGCTGAGAATGAGCCTTGGGAACGCGTGCGAGGCCCTTCCCGAGGGCTTCGATGCGGCCTACCTGGACCCGATGTATCCCCCTCGAAAAAAGGCAGCGCTGGGGGCTCAGGAATTGCGCGTCCTCGATGCCCTGTTTGCGGCGTCGGAAGGGGGCGAGCGGACCGAGGCGAGTACGCCCGAAGCATTGCTCGCTGCGGCCCGGCGCGGGGCCTTTCGACGCATCGTCATGAAGGGGCCGGCGAGCTACGCACCGCCGCCTCCAGCGCCGGACTTCGTCCATCGGGGTAAGGCGGTGAACTTCTACGGCTGGCTGTCTTCCGCGAACAACGCCTGAGGCTCGGCGAACTGGCTCTGCAGGGCAGGGTCAATGGCGCTGCGGCCGAGGCGAAGGGTTTCCGTAAGAAGCTCCGTGGGAAAGAGACTGCTATCTCTAAGGGTCGCGAAGCCCCCCTTCACCAGGGCCAGGGCGAGTTCGTGACGCTCCGCAGCAAAGCTCTTCTCATCCCCCTCCAGCACCGAGGTCCAGCGCAGGATCAGGGATTCCCAACGGGTTTCAAAGGTTTTGGGATCAAGGCCCGGACGGGCGCTTAGGAGCTGCCCGGCTAGGTATAGGCGCTGGAGCATGTCGGTCCCAAGCTTCGCCAGCAATGGGGCCAGGGGATGGGAACTTGGCCGCCAGCCTCGGCAGTGGCCCCGAAGCAGAAGCCCGGTCTCCTCCAGCGCTGCGAGCTGAACCTCCAGGCTTGGGAGCCCATCGCTCCCGGTGGGGAGCTTCCAGGCGTGGGTCAGCAGCGGGGTTAGGCGGGCCATGGCCCCTGCCAGATACGCCTCGCTTCGCGGGCGATTCACGAGCGCAAGCAGTACCGCAGGTAAGATGACGCTGTGGGCGAGGCCGTTTCGATACCAAAGCAGGTAGGGCCCTGCGCGCTTGGCGCTGAGCACGGGCCCGAGGGGATCTTCGATGCGCTCCAGAAGCCCGTCTTCCTCTCCCCGGGCTAGGAGCGCCTTGGCCTCTAGCTTCGGATGCGCCTGGAGGGGAGAAAGGGGCAGGCGTTGAAGGAGGTCTTCCAAACTTTGCAGGCTTTCTAGGGCCTGCTGCTCGCGCAGGCGTGCCTTCGGCGCGGCGAGAAAGAGGAGAGCGAGGCGTCCGATGCCACTGGCCGGCGCGACGGCGTTGATGCGCCCGAGCAGCGTCGCGCCCAGGGTCCGTAGGGTGGCGCTATCCTCCGGGCCGGCGGTTGGGTGCTGCGCTAGAAAAGCCGGAAGGGGCAGGGGCTCGCCAAAGGTGACGGTGACGCCCCCAAAGCGCTGGCGCAGGAACTGGCGCGCCGAGCGGAGCAGGCCCAGGAGGCTTTCCCGCTCCTTCTCGCCGCCGCGGAGTTCCTTAAGGTAGCTGCCGCCCTCAATAATGCGCTCGTAGCTGAAATGCACGGGCACAAAGGCAAGGGGCCGGCGGAGCCCGCGCTGATGCGCCCCAAGGGTCATGCGCAGCATGCCCCAGCGTGCGCTCAGCATGCGGCCGCTTCGGCTGCGTCCCCCCTCCACGAAGTACTCCATGGCGAAGCCGTGGGTGAAGAGATGGTCCACGTAGCTCTCAAAGACCGCGGTGTAGAGCGCGTCCCCGGCAAATTTACGGCGCATGAAAAACGCTCCGCCCCGTCGTAGCAGGCGGCCGGCCACGGGGAGGTTGAGATTATTACCGGCGGCAATATGGGGCAGCATGACGCCCCCATAGAAGAGCACGTAGCTAAGCAGCAGATAGTCGATGTGGCTGCGATGGCAGGGCACGTAAACCAGGGTGTGGTCCCCAGCGAGTTCCCGGGTGCGATCGAGATGCCTGACCGT
>RGAU01000207.1 GCA_009919975.1 Gammaproteobacteria bacterium | reverse complement strand
GGGCTATGGCGCTCGCTACCTGGCGCCGCCGGGAACGACCGCACCCTGGCCCCCGGTTGCGCTGCAAGCGCCTTCCGGGGAAACGCGGCATAGCGATGATCCGGCGCTGGGCCGCTGGCTAAGCGAGGGTCTGGGGAGCCCCTTGCGTCTCGAGGCTCAGGCGGGACCGACACCCTTCTTTGATGATGCGCCGCTACTGCTGATGTCCGAGGCTGCCCTTGCGGCGGCGGCAGCCCTAAGCCCCGGCGCTGGGGAGCTGCGCCGCTTTCGCCCGAACCTTTTGCTCACGGGCACGGAGGCGGGCTTTCCTGAAGATGAATGGGTGGGGCGGCGCTTTCGCCTGGGCTCGGCCACCTTCGCGGTGCGCAAGCGCTGCCCTCGGTGCGTCATGACGACCCTGGGCTTTGGAGAGGTTCCCGAAGATCGCAGCGTTTTGTCGGTGCTTCGGGCCCAGCGACAAAGCTGCCTGGGGGTTTATCTTTCCGTGGTGCAGCCGGGCACCGTGACCCTCGGCGATTCCCTTCACTGGCTTTAGGAGAACGGCATGGAGCAGCGTGAAATCATGGGCGCCGCGGGCCCCCTGGCGGTGACCGTGGAGGGGACGGGCCCCCTCATTCTGTGCGTCCATGGCTGGCCCGAGCTGGCCTATTCCTGGCGTCACCAAAGCGCCTATTTCTCTGCCCGGGGCTACACCGTGGCGGCCCTGGATGTCCGGGGCTATGGCGGTAGCGTCAAGCCGTCAGAAGTGTCGGCCTATACGCTCCCGGCGCTCGCCGCCGATGTAACGGCGGTGGCGGCGGCCCTGGCCCCGGAGCCCGCCGTGCTTTTCGGCCACGACTGGGGCGCGCCCATCGCCTATCACACGGCGCTCTTGTACCCCGAGCAATTTCGCGCCGTGGCGGGGCTTAGCGTGCCCTACAGCCCCCCGAGCCCCACGCCCTTTATCGAAGTGGCTGAAGCGCTCTACGCCGATCGCTTTTTCTACCAGAACACTTTCCAGGCCCCGGGGGTGGCGGAGCAGGAGCTGGAAGCGGACCCGGAGGATGCTCTCGCGCGGATCTACTTCGCCCTGTCCGGGGATGCGCCTCTGGACCTGTGGCTTCAGCCTAAAGCTAAGGCGGCGGGGCTTTTAGAGGCCCTTCCGCGCCCGGAACCCTTCCCCGCGTGGATGAGCCGCGAGGATCTTGCCGTGTACGCCCGCGCCTTTCGCGCCGGGGGGTTTCGGGGGCCGCTGAATCGCTATCGGGCTCAGCGCCTCGATGCGGAGCAGCTTGCGCCGCAGCACGGGGCTTTTCTGCAGCAGCCCAGCTGCTTTATCGGCGGTGAGCGCGACGCGGTACGGCACTTTATCCCGGGCATGGATCTCTATGCCGATCCCGGCGCCGGCTGCGCGGATTTCCGCGGGGCCACCCTCATTCCTGGCGCGGGTCACTGGGTGCAACAGGAAGCGCCCGGGCCCTGCAACGAGGCCCTTGAGGCCTTTCTTCGCGATCTGTAAGCCAAAACCCATGGCTTGCCTAGGAGGCATGGGGTACGGTTAAAAGCGATGCAGCCGAACCTCGGGGGAGGGCACTTCATGGACGAAAGCACACCGGGGGCCCTGGCGCCTTCCACACCTCAGTACACACCGCTGGAATTCACCGGCGACGGCTGGGCCTACTTCCGCATCTGGGTGGTCAATGTGGCCCTCTCCGTGCTCACCCTGGGCATCTACTCGGCCTGGGCCAAGGTGCGCATGAACCGCTATTTCTATGGGCATACGCAGCTGGCCGGGGCGAGCTTCGAGTATCTGGCCGAACCTATGGCCATCCTCAAGGGGCGGATCATTGCCGTGCTGGCCCTGGTGCTTTACAGCGCCGTCACCCAGTCACCGACGCTCTGGGCGCTGATTCCGCCCGTGCTATTCATGTTGGCCCTGCCTTGGCTCGTGAATCGTTCCCTGGCCTTTCGGCTGAGCAATACGCGCTATCGGAACGTGCGCTTCTCCTTCACCGGTAGCTACGGGCCTGGCTTTAAGGTTCACGTGCTTTGGCTGCTGGCCGCTGGCCTCACCCTGGGCGTGCTGCTTCCCCTCGCCCTGCAGCGGCAGCAGCGCTTTGTGGTTGAGCACACGCGCTACGGTCTGAGTGAATTTTCCTCCGAGCTCGCGGGCGGCGCCTTCTACGCCCCGGCGCTTCAGAGCCTTGGGATTTTCCTGGGCGCCGGGGCGCTTTCGGCCCTGCTGCCCGCGGTGGCCCCCCTGGCCTTGGCGCTTGGTGGCCTCATGGCCTACGCCCACTTCTCGGCCCAAAGCTTGAATCGCGTGCTTGGGGCGAGCCAGCTTGGGGACCATCGCTTCGAGGGGCGTCTTGAGACCCTGCCCTGGGCCTGGGTGCTCATCAGCAATGCGGTGCTGGTGGCCCTTTCCCTGGGCCTGGCCATTCCCTGGGCGCGGATCCGCGCAGCCCGCTATCGCCTTAGCCACGTGGGTCTCTGGATTGAGGGCGATCTGGAAACCTTCCTCGCCGCAGAGGTTGCCCAGAGCTCGGCCCTAGGGGAGGAGCTTGGGGAGGCTTTCGATCTGGACATTGGCCTTTGACGGCAAGGGTTCGGGGCCAGCTTTATGGGGTATCCGGTAGCCGCAGCGTAACGGCGTGGCTTGATCGGGAGGGCGATACGCTGCGCTGGTGTGATGAGGCAGGGCAGGCCCTCGCCGTCGCACCCTTGGACGCCTGCGAAGTCTCCGAGGGTCCCGGGGGCGCAGCCGCCTTCGTGACGCTGCCCCATGGGCAGCGCTTCGAGACCCGAGAGGGAGCGGCCCTCCTGGCGCTTGGGGCGGGCGCTGGGGGCTTTCGCCGCGCCTGGGTGAGCCGGCTGGAAGGTCATGGGGGCGCCGTCGTCCTGGCGGTCTTGGTCACGGCGCTGCTGCTCTATGCCGGCGTACGCTTTGCGGTGCCGGCGATGGCTGCGGAGGTCGCCGAGGCCGTGCCGCCCTCCGTGGCCCAGGGGATGGACCGGGCCGTGCTCCGAGGCTTCGATGAAGGGGTCCTTGCGCCGTCCCGCCTTGCCCTTGCGGATCGGGAAAGGGTTGAGGCGCTGCTGGCGCCCCTGATTCCCGGTGTTCCCTCCCATGTGCGCCCGGCGCTGGCCTTTCGCGACGGTGGGGAGGCGGTGGGCGCCAATGCCTTTGCCCTCCCCGGGGGACACATCGTCGTCACCGACGCCATTGTTGAGCTTCTCACGGACGCCGAGCTTCAGGCCGTGCTCGCCCACGAGCTGAGTCACGGCGCAGCGCGCCACAGCCTACGGCGGGGGCTGCAGTTTTCTGGCCTTGCCGTGCTGTGGAGCTGGGTCACGGGGGATCTCGGCGCCCTGCTGACCATCCTTCCGGTCACGCTCCTTGAGATGTCCTATGCCCGGGATTTTGAGTTCGAGGCCGATGCCCAGGCCGTGGAGCGCTTGGTGGGCATTGGGCGCGATCCGGAGGCGCTCGCCCAGGCGTTGGGACGCCTGAGCCCCGCGGGCACGGAGAAGGCGTCATCGGGCTATCTGTCGACCCACCCGCCAACGGCGGAGCGGCTCAGTGCCCTGGCGGCAGCGGTCGAGCGGGTAAGGGGGTGGGAAGAGAATCTTTGATAAAGATGTTGCGAATCATTCGCATTAGCGTTTAAATGCTCCCGTGATTTTAACCCCACAGGAGCTCTCCCCGGTGATCCGCCCGTTCCCACCCGTCCTCCTTCGCCCCCTTACCCTGGCCCTCGCGGCTCTGGCCCTGCCCGTGGCCGCCGTGGATGAGGCCGGTCCCATTGAAACCATCGTGGTGCGGGGAGCCTACTTTGGCCAGGCGTTGGCGGAGGGGGTGAAAACGCCGACGCTGCTTTTGGATGTGCCCCAGTCCGTTTCCGTCATGGATGCGCAGCAGCTTCGAGAGCAGGCCCACGTGAGCGTGGCGGACGTCATGCAGTACACCCCTGGGGTGAGCATCGGGCAGGGGGAAGACCACCGGGACCAGCTCACCATCCGGGGCCAAAACACCACCGCCGACTTCTTTCTCGATGGGCTTCGGGACGACGTGCAATATTTCCGTCCTCTCTACAACCTCGAGCGCGTAGAAGTGCTCCGGGGTGCCAATGCGCTTCTCTTTGGGCGGGGTGGTGGCGGTGGAGTGGTGAATCGGGTGTCCAAGGTGCCGACCACGGCGGAGGCCTTCACCACCGTGGCGGCCAATGTCGACAGCTTCGGCGCCGAAGG
>RGAU01000206.1 GCA_009919975.1 Gammaproteobacteria bacterium | reverse complement strand
CAGGGGCGGCGCCGCCCCGAGGTGTTTCCACAAATGGGTATAGGTGAGGGCCAGGCGCTGGGCCAGGTCCTCCCGGCGCACGGGATTGCCGTGGCCCCCATCCTCCGTTTCCCAGTACCACACCGGAGCCCCGAGGGCCTTCAGCTTGGCTGCCATCCAGCGCCCATGGGCGGGATGGACCCGGTCGTCCCCGGCGCTGCCGTAGACGAAGGTGGGGGCATAGCGCATCCCCTCCTGAAGCTGCTGGTAGGGGGAGTAGGTTTCGAGCCAAGCCCGTTCCTCGGGCTTGCGGGGGTCGCCGTATTCCCCAATCCAGCTCGCCCCGGCCAGCAGCGTGTGATAGCGGAGCATGTCCGCCAGGGGTACGCCGGAGATGATGGCTCCGTAGCCCTGGGGGCGGCGGGTGAGGGCGGCAAACACCAAGAGCCCGCCGTTGCTTCGCCCTTCGATGGACATTTGGGCTGGGGTCGTGAGCCCCGCTGCCGTGAGGTCATCGACCACGGCTTCAAGGTCCTCAAAGCTTTTGATGCGATTTGGGCCCAGGGCCGCTTGGTGCCAGGCGGGGCCAAAGAGGCCACCGCCCCGGAGATTCGGCACCACAAAGCGACCCCCTTCCTCAAGCCAGAGCCGGCCGTAGACGCCGGGGGTCGCTTCATAGGTGCCGGCGTAGCTGGGCATCAGCGTGTTGGCGAAACCGCCGTAGGCAAAGAGGTGCGTCGGCCGGGGCAGGTCGTCCTTCGGACCCACGAGCCAATAGGGCACGGCGGTACCATCGGCGGAGCGGGCCTGGCGTCGCTCCACGGTGAAGGCCTTAGCATCAAAGAGCGCCGGCGCCTGGAGTGCGGGGCTAAAGGTGCTCCCCGATACCAGGGCGAGCGTGGGGGGGGAGAGAAAGCCCTCGTGGGTCACCCAGAGCGCATTTTGACTGCGGTCCGTGCCCAGGAAGGCCAGGGCCCCGGCGTCGCCGAGATCGATCGCCTGCCGGGTCCAGGGGCCCGGGCCGTCGGAGGCGCTCAGGCTTTCTAGGGTGCTGACCCCCTCGTCGAGCACGTGCAACCAAAGTTGCCCCTGACCGAGGGCTACGTCTTCCAGCGCCCGGCCGCGGGATGGCGCAAAGAGCACGGTGGCCGTGCTCAGCGCCGCGGGGGATTCGCTCGGGACGGCAAGGAGCGTTCCGGCAGGGTACGGGGCTTCTCCTTCGCCCTCAGCGTTCCAGGGACGGCGGAGCTCGACGATGAGTTGCCCTGAAAGCAGACCGTGGAGCCGGGCCGTGGCGGGGAGGGGCAGGGGCGTTTTCGCCGCCCCGTCCCAGCGCCAGAACTTCGCTTCAAAAAAGCTGGGCACCTCCACCAGCAGGTCGAGCACCGTGCCGTCGTCGTCTTCGAGGCGCCGGGCATAGGCGCGGACGCTGCCTTCCTCAGCCTCGTGAATGACGGGGGTTTCAGGGAAGGCCGTGCCCCGGGTCCAGAACGCCACCTGGCGGGCATAGCCGGAGCTCGTGAGGGAGCCGGGCCCTCGATCCGTTGCCACGTAGAGGGCATCCGGTCCCGCCCAGCGCACGGTCATTTTTCCCTTGGGGAGGCGAAAGCCGTCGGTGACGAAGGCGCTGTCGGCGATATCAAACTCCCGGAGCACGGTGGCGTCTCCGCCATCCGGGGAGAGGAAGAGCAAGCAGCGGGTTTCTGGGGCGGGGCGGCAGCTGCTGTGGTGGTAGGTCCAGTTTTCCCCCTCCGCGGCGCTTAAGGCGTCAAGGTCGAGGAGAGGGGTAAAGACCCGTTCCCCAGCGGTGAGGGCGGGCCCATCGAGAAGGCCCCAGCGCCCTCGGGGGTGGTCCTGGGTCTTCTCGAGGGTAGTGATGCGCCCTTCGGAGAGGCTGAGCTTGGGGAGGGCGTCGGCGTAGCGCTCCAGGGCCTCCAGGGCTTTCCCGTAGCGCTGAGCGAGGGCCTCCGGGGGGCCGGTCTCGCCCTCTGCCCGGGCCCGCTCTCCGCGCACCCAGGCCTTGGCAGCGGCGCCGCTGACCTCGGCGAGCTCAGCTTCCGAGGGGGAAGGCAGGGCATTTCCGCTCGGGGCGGGGGGCGCAGGATCGGAGCAGCCCGCGAGGACGAGGAAGAGCGAAAGGGCCAGAGGGCCTTTTACCAGCGGGTTTGCCATTGCCATGATCTCCGGGAGGGGCAAGGCCCCGAGGGTTGAGGACGCATAAAAAATGCCGGCGCGGGGCCGGCATTTTAGCGTTGCGTAAGCTTCCCGGGGCCCTTAGGGCCGCGGGCTTAGTCCCAGCTGAGGGCGCCGCCGACCTGGTATTCCGTCACCCGGGTCTCGAAGAAGTTCTTCTCCTTCTTAAGATCCATGATCTCGGACATCCAGGGGAAGGGATTTGCGACCCCGGGGAACTGCTCGGGGAGGCCAATCTGCGCCAGGCGCCGGTTCGCAATGAACTTCAGGTACTCCTCCATCATGCTGGCGTTCATGCCCAGCACGCCCCGGGGCATGGTGTCCCGGGCATATTCGATCTCGAGCTGCGTGCCCTCGAGGATCATCTGGATCGCTTCCTGCTGGGTTTGCGCATCCCAGAGGTGGGGGTTTTCGATCTTGATCTGGTTGATCACGTCGATACCGAAGTTCACATGCATGGACTCGTCGCGGAGGATGTACTGGAACTGCTCCGCCGTGCCCGTCATCTTGTTCCGGCGCCCCATGGAGAGGATTTGGGTGAAGCCGCAGTAGAAGAAGATCCCTTCCAGCACGCAATAGAACGCAATGAGGTTCCGCAGCAGTTCTCGGTCCGTTTCCGGCGTTCCCGTGGAGAAGGTGGGATCGGAGATGGCGCGGGTGTAGGACAGGCCCCAGGAGGCCTTCCGAGCTACGCTGGGCACCTCGTGGTACATGTTGAAAATCTCGCCCTCATCCATGCCGAGGGATTCCACGCAGTACTGGTAGGCGTGGGTGTGGATCGCTTCCTCGAAGGCCTGGCGCAATAGGTACTGACGGCACTCGGGGTTGGTGATGAGGCGATAGATGGCCAGCACCAGGTTGTTTGCGACCAGGGAGTCGGCGGTGGAGAAGAAGCCGAGGTTGCGCTTCACGATTTGCCGCTCGTCCGGGGTGAGGCCGTCTTCGCTCTTCCACAGAGCAATGTCGGCGTTCATGTTCACTTCCTGGGGCATCCAGTGGTTGGCGCAGCCGTCGATGTACTTCTGCCAAGCCCAGTCGTACTTGAAGGGTACGAGCTGGTTTAGGTCAGCGCGGGCGTTGATCATGCGCTTGGCGCCGACCGTGACCCGCTCCACCGATTCGCCGCCGCCCTGCGTGCCATCGCCCAGCTGGGCAAGAGCGCGCTGAGCCGCCTGCAGGTTATCCGCCGGGGCGCCGATGTCCGTCTCTTCCGCGAGCGCTGCCGGGGCCGGCGCTTCCTGCGCTGCGACCGCCGGAGCGGCGGGGGCCGCCGGGGCTTCGACCGTTACCGGTGCTGCGGGCGCAGCTTCCCGGACCGGGGCGCTCGGCGGAGGCGGCGGGGCCGCGGTGGTGGTCTCTTCGTTGTAATCATCCCAGCTCAGCACTGTGATTCCTCCTTGGTACGTCGTTTAGGCGCCCGTTGCCATTCGTGTGCGCGGCCTACTGGCACGCTTCGCAGTCCGGATCGTCGAGGGAGCAGGCCATGGGCACGGGGGCCGGGCCAGCGGACAGATCGGGGGCCGTATCAGCCATCGGCGCCGGAGCGGCTGCCACCGGTGCCGGGGCTGCTTCGCTCTTCGCCGATACGGCGTTGAGCTTGCTGCCCTCCACCGTGGACTTCTCCGTGGAGGTGGCTCCCAGGGCGCGCAGGTAGTAGGTGGTTTTGAGACCGGAGAGCCAGGCCATCTTATAGGTGACGTCGAGCTTCTTCCCGGAGGCACCCTTGATGTACAGGTTCAGGGATTGGGCCTGGTCGAGCCACTTCTGCCGGCGCGACCCCGCTTCCACCAGCCACCGCGGCTCGACCTCGAAGGCCGTGGCGTAGAGGGCTTTCAGGGCCTCGGGCACGCGGTCGATTTCCTGGAGGCTGCCGTCGTAGTACTTGAGGTCGTTGACCATGACCTTGTCCCAGAGCCCGGCGGCCTTGAGGTCGCGAACCAGATAGGGGTTTACGACGGTGAATTCCCCGGAGAGGTTCGATTTCACGTAGAGGTTTTGGTAGGTCGGCTCGATGGACTGGGACACCCCGGTGATATTGGCAATGGTTGCCGTCGGCGC
>RGAU01000205.1 GCA_009919975.1 Gammaproteobacteria bacterium | reverse complement strand
CCGTCTTGCCGATGCCCAACCCATTGCCACCCCCACCCAGCTGGGCGGGTACCTGACCGTGCCGCGGGGGGGCGCTTCAGGCCCGCTGTTCGCGGCGGGGGACGCCATCGACTATTTCCGCTTCGATGCGGCCGGGGGCGAGGTCATTGACTTGAATATCGCCGACAAGGACGCCCTGGATATCGATCTCTACCTCCTCACCCTCGACGGCGTGGAGGTGGACGCTTCCATCAATCTGGGCAGCCGGGAGCAGGTCGTCGTGCCTGAGCCCGGCGCCTACCTGCTGAGCGTCGAGATCTTCGATGGCACCGGGGGCTCAAACTATATCTTGCAGCTCAGCACCCAAGCCCTGGGGGCCAGCCTCGATCCTACGCTCCGCCGAAGCAGCGATGATTTCTTGCCGGGGGAACTGCTCTTCCTCCCGAAAGCGGCTGCCCCCGCCGCCGCAGCTGGGAAGCTGGAGGTGCTCGGACCTCGGAGGACCGGTCCGGCGCCTTAAGCTGCCTGCGGAGGGTGCGGCTAGCGCGCTCACCCGCGCCCCCGCCCTCGGCACTCCCCGGGCCCGCTCGGCGAAGAGCGCTGTGCTCCGCGCCGCCAAAACCCTGCAGCGCACCGGGGCCGTAGCCTACGCGGAACCCAATTATCGTCGCCGCGCCTTTGCCGTGCCGAATGACCCGGCCTATCCCGTGCAGTGGCACTACGACGCCATCAAGCTTCCGGAAGCGTGGGATCTGACCACGGGCAGCGATGACGTGGTGGTCGCCGTGATCGACACGGGCATCATCGATCACCCCGATCTCCGAAGCCGCCTCGTCCCGGGCTACGATTTCATCGCCGACGCCGATAACGCCGGCGATGGGGACGGGATCGACGCTAATCCCAATGATCCCGGGGACGCCTGCGGCGGCCTCTTCCCCTCGAGTTTCCACGGCACCCACGTCGCCGGAACCATAGGCGCCGCCACCAACAATGGCGCTGGGGTGGCGGGCGTTACCTGGGCTGGAAAGATCATGCCGCTCCGGGTCCTAGGCTGCGAAGGGGGCTCCAGCTTCGATATCGTCCAGGCCGTGCGCTTTGCCGCAGGACTTTCGAACGCCTCCAATACCGTTCCCGCCCAGCCCGCGGACATCATCAACCTCTCCCTAGGGGGCGCCGGCGGATCCCTCAGCGAAGAGCAGGCATTTTTGGAAGCCCAAGCCGCGGGCAGCCTCATCATTGCCGCGGCGGGAAATGAAGGGAGCAGTGTCCCGAACTTCCCCGCTGCCTACGACGGCGTCATCAGCGTGTCCGCAACGACCATCGATGATCGCCTGGCGAGCTACTCCAACTTCGGCAGCACCATCGACGTGGCGGCCCCCGGGGGCGACAACACCGCGGACCTTAACGGCGACGCCCAGCCCGACCTCGTCCTATCCACCGATGGGGAAGATGACGGCGCCATCACGCCGAGCATCGAATTTAAGGCGGGTACGTCCATGGCGGCGCCCCACGTAGCCGGGGTTGCGGCGCTCATGAAGGCGCTCCTCCCCGCGCTTACCCCAAGCACCTTTGCCCAAGCGCTGGAGGCCGGGCAACTCACGGACGATCTGGGGGAAGCGGGACGGGACGACTTCTTCGGCATCGGCCGCATCAATGCGCTAAAGGCCGTGCGCTACGCCCAGGCGGTTGCCAGCGGAGAGGAACCACCGGCGCCCCTCGTGCTCCGGGCCAGCCCTAGTTCGGTGAACTTTGGCCGCTCGACGACGGAATTCGAGCTGACCATCACCGCCACGGGGGATGGCAGCGACGGTACCCTAGCCCTGACCACGGCGGACCCCGCCCTCACGATCACCCCCGTTCCCACGGATCCGGGCACCCCCTGGCGCTTCTTGCTCACCCTGGACCGAACGGCCCTT
Source organism: Gammaproteobacteria bacterium (assembly GCA_009919975.1). Classification (GTDB taxonomy): domain Bacteria; phylum Pseudomonadota; class Gammaproteobacteria; order Pseudomonadales; family Azotimanducaceae; genus Salivita. The sequence continues at coordinate 2,485 of RGAU01000205.1, read as the reverse complement.
CCCTTCGGAAGCTTTGCCAGCCGTCTGGAAGCGAACCTCGGCAGCAGTAGCCTGCCCATCTCTGTGCGCTACGAGAATGCCGATCCCGAGCGGGCCCTCGAGGCCACGGCAGGGGTGGTCTTTGTGCTGGCCCTTGATCCCGTGAGCGGCGACACCATTGCCCAGGCCACGGTGTTGGCGCCCGTCAACGGCCGCTACCCCTTCACCCTGCCTAACTTAGCGCCCGGCACCTACGAACTGGTGGCCGGAACGGATATGGATGGCGATTTCTTCCTGGGGGATCCCGGGGAGGCCTTCGGCGGCTTCCCAACCCTTGATCAGCTTGAGGAAATCACGGTGAATGGAGAGGTCACGGGGCTCAGTTTCCCCATGGTGTTCCAATTCATTGATGCCCAAACCGCCAGCACGGGGCCGGGGAAGAACGGGAGCGGGGGAAGGGCCCAGCGCCTCCGCATAGAAAGCACACAAAAACAGCTCGCCCCCTAAGCGAGCGCACGGGGAGATGACCCAATGAGCGAAAGCCCACAGGATAGCCTTGAAACCTTAGATCCGAGCCGCCCCGGCACCTTCGCCGACGGCAGCTGGCGAGAACACTTCGCCCGGCTTCGCGCCGAAGATCCGGTGCACTACTGCGCCGATAGCCCCAACGGTCCCTACTGGTCTATTACGCGCCACGGGGACATCAAGGCCGTGGACATGAACCACACCCTGTTCTCCTCCGAGGTCGGGGGCATCACCATCGCCGAGCCGGAGCTCGACGAGGCGATCCGCCTCGACAATTTCATCTCCATGGATGAGCCCAAGCACGCAGCCCAGCGCAAAACCGTGGCCCCGTCCGTGGCCCCCACCAACCTCGCCCGCTTAGAGCCCCTGATTCGGGAACGGGTGGTGGACATTCTCGAACACCTGCCCGTGGGCACGCCCTTCAATTGGGTGCCCGCGGTCTCCGTGGAGCTCACGGCGCGCATGCTCGCCACGCTCTTTGAGTTCCCCTACGAGGATCGGCACAAGCTGATCCACTGGTCCGACATCACCACCGCATCCCCGGAGCTCATGGGGGAAGCGGGGGTCACCCGGGAAGTGCGCGCTGCCGCATTCAAGGACTGCGCCGAAACCTTCATGGGCCTCTGGAACGACCGGGCTCAGAAGCCGCCCCAGGCCGATCTCATCTCCATGCTCGTACACGGGGAGTCCACCCGGGACATGCACACCCGCCCCACGGAGTTCCTCGGCAACATCATGCTGCTGATCGTGGGCGGCAACGACACCACGCGAAACTCCATCAGCGGCGGCGTGCTGGCCCTGAATCAGCAGCCCGAGGAGATGGCCAAGCTCCGGGCCAATCCTGGCCTCATTCCGAATATGGTGGCAGAGATGATTCGCTGGCAGTCCCCGGTCATCCACATGCGTCGCACGGTGCAGGAAGACGTGAGCTTCCAGGGCAAGGCCTTTAAGAAGGGCGATAAGGTGGTGATGTGGTATCTATCGGGGAACCGGGACGAGACGGTCTTCGACGATGCGGACCGCCTGCGGATCGATCGGGAAAACGCCCGGGCCCATGTCAGCTTCGGCTTCGGCGTTCACCGCTGCATGGGCAATCGTCTAGCGGAGCTTCAGCTGAAGATCCTTTGGGAAGAACTACTCGCCCGCTTCTCCAGCATCGAGGTCGTCGGCGACGCCGTGTTCAACCCGAACAACTTTATCCACGGCATCGCTGACCTCCCCGTGGTGCTTACGCGCTAAGGGGCCTTCCATCAAAGGCGAGGCCCGCAAAGGAGCCCTCGCCCCACCACTGCCGCAGGTAGCGGAAATAGGCCGTGGGGCCCGCGGGATAGCCCGTGTGATAGCGGGCGCCCGGGCCCGGGTCCTGCCCCTCGTTGTTGTAGTACCCCGGCGTGCACTCCTGGGAACCGATCATGGCGCGCGGCGGCGCCGACAGTAGAAGCTCCACCCAAGCCTTCTCCGCCTCATCGGTCACCTCAACCGTTTGCGCCCCCTGGCTTTCCGCTGCGGCCACGACGGCTGCGATGGCCTGCCCCGATTCCGTCAGGTTGTGGGGCACGTTCGAGATCAGGTTGGCACCCTGGGTAGGCTGGACAATGAAGAGATTGGGGAAGCCCGCCACGTGCGTGCCGTGGAGCGAACGCATGCCCTCGGCCCAGCGCTGGGAAAGCCGCAGCCCCCCCTTCCCTGCCGGGTCAAAGCCGGCCCGCTCCGTGAAGGGGGTGCCCACCTCAAAACCCGAGGCGTAGATGATGCAATCGACCTCGTAGTGATTGCCTCCCACCACCACGCCGGTCTCCGTGATTTCCTCCACCCCCTGGCCGTCCGTATCGAGAAGCACGGCCGCAGGCTCATTAAAGGCCTGGAGATACTGGTCGTGGAAGCAGGGGCGCTTACACAGCTGGCGATACCAGGCCTGGAGCTTCTCCCCCGTCGCCGCGTCCTTCACCACGGTGCGCGCCCGGGTGCGGATCTCTTCCAT
>RGAU01000204.1 GCA_009919975.1 Gammaproteobacteria bacterium | reverse complement strand
AATTGCCTGCCTGGAACGGTGGCTGGCCGGCGGGCCCCTAAAACAGGTTTCGTAGGCGTCCGGTCAGAGATGACCAGCTCGGGTCGTGAAGGAAGTGCCCCCGGGCCTCGCGCCCGCCGTAGCACTCGGCGGTAATGGCAATGTAGCGCCGAGGCCGCTCGGTCACGGAGCGGGGCTCCACGGCGTGGATCGCCCTCGCGCCGTTCAGCCAGCCCACCAGCGTGTTGGCCTGATAAGGGACCTGCTTGACCCGGGCCACACGATGATCGGGAATCTTCTTGTACTGGCGCTTCGGGTAGAGCCGACCCTTCGGCGCGTAGAGTTCGAAGGCCCCGCCCTCGCAATCATCCTCAGGGTCCCGAAGATAGAGCAGCGTCGAAAAGAGCTTCGCCGGGCTATCGACGTGCGGCCCCCGGGCCGGGGTCGGCGTTTTCACTGGGCTGTTCACCCCAAAGAGGCAATCCAGCACAACGTCAGTCTGCCGATTGGCGGCGCTGTCCCACTTGCCCGGGGCACGCACGCCGATGGTGAAGTCCTCAAGGGGCTTTCCGAAATTGTCCTCAAGGCGGGGATGGGCCGCGCGCATCGCATCTCCCCAGAGCGTCAGGAGCTGCTTAAAGAAGGCCGGCGCCGTATGGGCCTGGAAGAACGCTCGCCAGGCGGGGGGAAGGGCGTCGTCAGCGAGCACCTCCGACGCCGATTTTAGATAGGGCCGGTTGTTCTCGAGCACCCCCGTACCCGCCACGTACTCAAGGCTCGGGAAGCTGTCCGCGAGCTCCGTGAAGAGGGCCTCGGGAAGCGCCTCTTCAATGGCGTAGTGGTGGAAGGGCTCGCGATGCAGATGGGCGGCCGTCAGGCGATCCAGAACCGTGGTCATGCGTCTGCCCCCGCCGTGGTGCCGTACTCCTTCGCCAGGCTCTCATCACCGATATCCTCGGCGTAGCGCAGCTGAATGGGGGTTTTGAAGGGGGCGTCCTCAAGCTTGCGCATGATGGTGAAGAGCAAGAGCTTGGGGCGCTTGCGCTGAAGGCGGCGGAGTTCGCGGTGGAAACGGCGTCCCTCATCCTGGGGGCGAAAGTAGAAACCCAGCTGATCGAGCAGGGTCGCCTTCGGCGGCTTTGCCCCGGCCAAGAGCCAACGCAGCGGCACTCGCCGCTCAGCGAGCAGCATCTCGGGGATAGGCTCCTCGCTTTGGGGCGGCACGGCCAAAAAGCCGTGGCCGGTGCGGGCCCCTACGCCCATGGCCAGCAGGCGGTAGCCATTAGCCTGGGCCACGGCGTAGTAAAGATTCGGGTGAAAGGAGAAGAAGCCGTGGTTCACGTACTCGATGAAGGGCATAACGTGAATCATCACGCCCCCCACCTTGGTTAAGGCGTGCACGTTCCGGAAAATCGCATCCTGGTTAAAGACGTGCTCCCCCGTGCCGTTGTTGGTGCACAGAGAGAAGGTACGGTGGTAGCCGTAGGTGGCCGCTAGATCCTTATTCAGATCCATCACCAAGCTGCCATAGAGATCGTTCACGTCGATGGCCTGGTAATCCTGAAACCCGAGCATGCGCATGTAGGCGCCGGCCTGATCTCGGCGCGCCTCCGGGGTTTTCGCCAGGAGCCCCTCGATGCCCGCCTGATCAATTCCACCGTGCCCTTTCGAGCGCGCTAGCACCGTGCGCAGCGCCCGCTGATCGGCATTCAGCGTTTGGTTGCCAAGCTCGATGACATCGGGGGACGGCTCCACCAAATCAACCAAGCCGCGGGCCAGCAGGGTAAACAAGGGATTGAAGCTCATGACGGTCTCCTCAGGGGAAGCGGCGATGCCTCCGCGGCGCATTGTCCGGTCCTGCTCCAGGGCGCGCAAGCATGGCCATCGCTCGGCTTAGAACAGCCCACCCTGGGGCGCCGCGGGGGATCGGGGACGGGGTCACCAAAGACCCAGGGGGGACCAAGGGGATCGAGGAGCGCCGGATCCTGGCGCCGCGCATCGCCCACCGCTGCCCCCAGGGGCAGGACCTCCAGGGGCACGGCGGCCTGGGGTGCGGAAAGGCCCCGGGCAAGCACCTCTGGCGCGAGGGACCCCAGCCAGGCTCGAGCGCCTGCGAGGGTCAGAAGCCGCGGCTCGCGGTGATGGAGCCACTTTAATTCGGGACGAGCGGGGCAGGTGAGCACGGCAAAGCCGCCGGCCTCCTCGCCGCCCATCCCTGGCGCGTCCGCGCTCAGGGCGGGCCGCCCTACCCCCGCCAGGTACAGGGGCCCCGGCGCCCGGGGCCGCAGCAGGTAGGGCAAGCGCCGCCCATCCGGGAGGCGCCACCACTCCATAAAGCTGGTGACGGGCAGGACGCAGCGGTGGGTGGGCAGCCAGGGCCCGTAGAGAGGACTTCCCAGGGCCCGTTCGCACCGGGCATTGAAGGTCGTGAGCCCTGCCCCCGCCGAGGGCGGCGTCGGGAACCACCAGCGCTGCCGCAGGAGGGCCCCGTCCTGCCGCAGAACCGGTACCCAGGCCTGCGGTGCCACATTGATTTGCGCATGCCCGTAAAGGTTCGCCAGGGGCCAGTCCCTAGCCTCGGGCCACGCCGCGGCAAGCGCTTCCGCCAGGGCGGGGCCCTCGATATTCACCCGTCCGCACATGGTCCCGTCCCGAGCGTGGCGCCGCCGGAGCAAGGTCGGCATAATCGGTCTGCTTTAATCATCACCAACGCCCCAAGAATGTTGCCTTAAGGGAGAGCCCTCATGGGAGAAGCATATATCGTTGCGGCAAGCCGCACCGCTGGAGGCCGTCGCAACGGTCGTCTCAAGGATTGGCATGCCGCGGATCTCGCAGGCAAGGTGCTCGATGACGTCATCGCCCGAGCCAAGGCCGATCCGGCCCTCGTCGACGACGTGATCATGGGCTGCGTCAGCCAGGCTGGGGAACAGAGCACGAACATCGCCCGCAACGCGATCCTCTGCTCCAGCCTCCCCGAGAGCGTCCCCGGGACCTCCGTGGATCGCCAGTGTGGCTCTTCCCAGCAGGCACTCCATTTTGCTGCCCAGGCCGTCATGTCCGGCGCCATGGATTGCGTCATCGCCGCGGGCGTCGAAATGATGACCCGGGTCCCCATGGGCGCCGCGGTGCGTCCGGCCTACGAGGCCGGCTTCGGCATGCCCTACGGCAAGGCCATGCAGGCCCGCTATCCGAACGTCATGTTCAGCCAGTTCGCCGGCGCGGAAATGGTCGCGAAGAAGTACGGCCTTGAGAAGGCAGCCCTCGACGCCTACGGCCTCGAAAGCCACAAGCGCGCCATCAAGGCCGTGGAAAACGGCTGGTTCAAGAACGAAATCCTGCCAATCCCGGTGACCCTTGAAGATGGCACGGAGGTGCTGCACGAGGTGGACGAAGGCATTCGCTTCGACGCCAGCCTCGAAGCCATCTCCTCGGTGAAGCTCTTGGCGGAAGACGGTCGCCTCACCGCGGCCACCTCCTCCCAGATCTGCGACGGGGCCTCCGCCGTAATGGTCGTAAACGAAGCGGGCCTTAAGGCCCTGGGGGCCACGCCCCTCGCTCGCATTCACCACATGACCGTGGTGGGCGGCGACCCTGTAATCATGCTGGAAGCCCCCATCCCCGGCACCAAGAAGGCGCTGGAAAAGACCGGCATGTCGATCAACGACATCGACCTCTTCGAGGTGAATGAAGCCTTCGCTTCCGTCCCCGTGGCCTGGCTTCAGGAAACGGGCGCCGATCCGGCGCGGCTGAACGTCCACGGCGGCGCGATTTCGCTGGGGCATCCCCTCGGGGCCTCTGGTACGAAGCTCATGACCACGCTCCTGAGCGCATTACAGACCCATGACAAGCGCTGGGGTTTGCAAACCATGTGCGAAGGCGGCGGTTTGGCCAACGTCACCATCATCGAGCGCCTTTAAGCGGCACCTTTGCGCCGCCATCGCGCGGTGGCGGCGCTCCCCCAAGCCAGCGGTTCTCGCTGGCTTGACCGCTCGTCGGACGCTATTTGACTCTTCGCTGATTTAGGTACCATCAAGTGGTCTGACGGTTTCGCCGGACGAGGTAGCCACGGGAGCCCCGCTCCCCGATTAAGCGAAAGAGGAACGATTTTGGATCAGCAAGTGACTGGCGTTGTGAAGTGGTTCAACGACGAAAAAGGTTTCGGCTTCATTCAGCGGGAAGGGGATAAGGACGTCTTCGTCCACTACACCGCGATCAATGGAAGCGGTCGCCGCACCCTCGTTGAAGGCCAGCAGGTCACCTTCGACGTGACCATTGGTCAAAAGGGTCCGCAAGCCGCCAACGTGACCATCGCCGACTAGACAACGCCCGCGGCGCGCCAGGGTACCGGCGTCCGCTCGGTGAGTCGGGAAGCGCTATACTGGGTTCACACCATGGGAAGGG
>RGAU01000203.1 GCA_009919975.1 Gammaproteobacteria bacterium | reverse complement strand
CGTGACTTCTTCCATCTTCAGGTCGATGTAGGCATCGATCTGATCGTCCGTGAACACGCCCCCTTCCGTAAGGAAGGCCCGGTCGGCGTCGAGGGCCGCAAGGGCTTCGTCGAGACCCGCGCAAACCGTGGGCAGCCCCGCCAGCTCTTCTGCGGGCAGATCGTACAGATCCTTGTCCATGGCTTCGCCGGGGTGGATCTTGTTCTTGATCCCGTCCAGGCCGGCCATGAGCATGGCGGAGAAGGCCAGGTAGGGGTTTGCCGTCGGATCGGGGAAGCGCACTTCTACGCGGTAGGCGCGGGGGTTGCCGCCCTGGATATAGGGAATCCGAATGGAGGCACTGCGGTTCCGCGCCGAGTAGGCGAGGATCACCGGCGCTTCGAAGCCGGGCACGAGGCGCTTGTAGCTATTGGTGCTGGCATTGGTGAAGGCATTGAGCGCCTTAGCGTGCTTGATGATGCCGCCAATGTAGTAGAGCGCCGTTTCGGAGAGGCCCGCGTAAACGTCGCCGTGGAACAGGTTCACCCCATCCTTGGCGATGGACTGGTGCACGTGCATCCCGGAGCCGTTATCGCCAACCAGAGGCTTCGGCATGAAGGTGGCGGTCTTGCCGTAGGCATGGGCCACGTTATGGACGCAGTACTTGTAAATTTGCGTTTCGTCGGCCTTTTTCACCAGGGTGTTGAACTTCACCCCGATCTCGTTTTGGCATGCCGTGGCCACTTCGTGGTGATGCACGTCGATGGTGAGGCCCATCTGCTCCATGGCATTGCACATGGCGTTCCGCAGATCGAAGGAGGAGTCCACCGGGGGCACGGGGAAATAGCCGCCCTTCACCCGGGGGCGGTGGCCCATGTTGCCGCCTTCGAATTCCGTGTTGGATTCCCAAGCCGCCTCTTCAGCGCTGATGGCGTAGGAAGCGCGGCCCATTTCCACCTGGAAGCGCACGTCGTCAAAGACAAAGAATTCGGCTTCCGGACCGAAGTAGGCCTCGTCCCCGAGGCCCGAGGCCTGGAGGTAGGCTTCAGCGCGCTTTGCCGTGCTTCGCGGGTCCCGGCTGTAGAGCTGCATGGTGCTGGGCTCGACGATATCGCAACGCACCAGGAGGGTGGTGTCTTCCGCGAAAGGATCGAGCACCGCGGTCTCGTCATCGGGCATGAGGATCATGTCCGACTCGTTGATGCCCTTCCAGCCGGCGATGGACGAGCCATCGAACATAGCGCCATTGGTCATGAAGTCTTCGTCCACGACCTTGGCGGGGAAGGTGGTGTGCTGCTCCTTGCCCCGGGGGTCCGTGAAGCGGAGGTCGACCCACTTCACACTGTGTTCCTCGATCATCGCCAGGGTTTTCAACGACATGGTTCGCTCTCCGCAAAAAACGTTGATTTCACATTGGATTGCCCCCGAGGGGACCTAACGCCCCGAGGCCTGGGTCGCGGACGGCGTAGACGCCAAGACGCACCCGGTTTGGGCATTCGGAAGGTGAGCAGCAAGGATCATGCCGGGTCCTGGCGGGGCTCGAATGGGGTTTTTATCGGCGGATTTCCTCGATTCTAGACGATAACGTGCTCAAAAAAGGTGCAGAGAAATCCGGGCGCACCATTTTAAGGCGTTGCCCGGGCCCAGCTTGGGGTCATGAAAGGTTTTCTTGATTCGTCGTCCCCTTTGCGCGCGACCCTGCCTATAATGCGCCGCCCCCAACAACCCCCCAGGCGGTTTCCCGTGCACGCTAAAGATTCTGGCGCCTCTCAGGCCATCCGAAATGTTGCCATCATTGCCCACGTCGATCATGGCAAAACGACCCTCGTTGACCGCTTGTCAATATCGTGGATACCCCGGGGCACGCGGACTTCGGTGGTGAGGTGGAGCGGGTGCTCTCCATGGTCGATAGCGTGCTCTTGCTCGTGGACGCCGTGGACGGCCCCATGCCGCAAACCCGTTTCGTTACCCGGAAGGCCTTCGCCCAGAAGCTCTCCCCCATCGTGGTCATCAATAAGGTCGATCGGGAAGGGGCTCGGGCCGATTGGGTGGAGGGGGAAGTCTTTGATCTTTTCGACCGCTTGGGGGCGAGCGAGGAGCAGCTCGACTTCCGCACCGTTTACGCCTCTGCGCTGCTAGGCCGCGCTGGCAGCGATCCCGATGATCTCGAAGAGGATATGCGCCTCATCCTCGACACCATCGTAGAGCATGTCCCTGCCCCGCAGGTGGACCCGGAAGGGGCCTTCCAGATGCAAATCAGCGCGCTGGACTACTCCAGCTACGTGGGGGTTATCGGCCTCGGCCGCATTCAGCGCGGGGTGGCACGCCCGGGCATGCCCGTGACCGTGGAAAATCGCGAAGGGGCGCGGCGAAACGCGCGTATCCTCTCCGTGCTCGGCTATGCCGGACTCGAGCGCAAGGACGTCGCCGAAGCGCGGGCGGGCGATATCGTCAGCATCACGGGTATCGATGAGCTGGCGATCTCGGACACGCTCTGCGACCCCTCCGCCGTGGAAGCGCTGCCGGCGCTCACGGTGGATGAACCCACGGTGTCCATGACCTTTCAGGTCAACACCTCGCCCTTCGCCGGGCGCGATGGCAAGTTTCTAACGAGCCGGCAGATTCGCGCTCGCCTCGACAAGGAGCTGCTCTATAACGTGGCGCTTCGGGTCGAGGATACGGCGCACCCCGATCAGTTCCGCGTATCGGGCCGGGGCGAGCTGCACCTTTCCGTCCTCCTTGAGACCATGCGCCGGGAAGGCTACGAGCTCGGCGTCTCCCGCCCCGAGGTGGTGCTGCGCGAGGGCGAAAACGGTCGGGAAGAGCCCATCGAATCCCTGGTGATCGACGTTGAAGAGCAGCACCAGGGTACGGTCATGGAAGTGCTAGGGCAGCGCCGGGGGAACCTTCAGAACATGGTCCCCGACGGTCGGGGTCGGGTACGTCTGGATTACCTTATTCCCTCCCGGGGGTTGATCGGCCTGCGCGGCCAGTTCCTATCCATGACCTCCGGCAGTGGCATTCTGACCTCAACCTTCTCCCACTGGGATGCCTACCAGCCGGGGTCGGCGGGGGAGCGGATCAACGGCGTCCTGGTGTCTAACGTTCAAGGGAAGGCCACGGCCTTTGCCCTCTTCAACCTCCAGCAGCGCGGCCGCATGATGGTCGAGCCCGGGGTCGACGTTTACGAAGGCATGATCGTGGGCATTCACAGCCGCGGGAATGATCTGCCCGTGAATCCCACGAAGGAAAAGCAGCTCACCAACATTCGTGCCGCGGGCAGCGACGAAAACATGATCCTGACTCCGCCGGTGCGCATGACTCTCGAGCAAGCGCTGGAGTTCATCGAGGAAGATGAACTTGTGGAACTCACCCCCGCGGCCATTCGGGTGCGCAAGAAGTTCCTGAAGGAGCACGAGCGCCGCCGTCAGGAGCGCAGCAAAGAGGCATGAAGGCCCTGGTGCAGCGCGTCCTTGAAGCCGAAGTGCGTGTGGAGGGGGCGTCCGTAGGGGCCATCGGCCCCGGAGTGCTGCTCTTTCTCGGCATCGAACAGGGGGACGGAGCGGCGCAAATCCCTCGCCTCGTCGAGCGGGTGCTCGGGCTCCGGATTTTTCCTGGGGACGAAAAGCCCATGGATCGCAGCTTAAGCGAGGTGGGAGGTGGGCTCCTGGTGGTGTCTCAGTTCACCCTGGCAGCGGATACGCGGCGCGGTCGCCGCCCGAGCTTTTCCTCGGCAGCGCCGCCGCCGGTGGCAGAGCCGCTTTATGAAGCCTTTTTAGCGGAAGCCCGTCGACAGCACGGGGGCTTGGTGGAAGCGGGACGCTTTGGCGCTGACATGAAGGTGGCCCTGGTGAACGATGGCCCGTTGACCTTCTGGCTCGAAGGCTAGGCCGCGTCCTCCGAATCCCTTTCCCCTTCCGGCCGAATGAAGGCCGCGAAGAAAATCCCCACCTCGTAGAGCGCCCACATGGGCACCGCCAGAAGGATCTGGCTGATCACGTCCGGGGGCGTTAGCAGCATGCCCACCACAAAGCATCCGACGATCACGTAGGCCCGCTTTTCCCGAAGCGCCTGGGCGTTGGTGACTCCGGAGGCGACGAGAAGCAGGGTGGCCACGGGGATTTCGAAGGCAAAGCCAAAGGCAAAGAAGAGCTTGAGCACGAAGTCGAGGTAGCGGTTGATGTCCGTCATGATTGCGACCCCAGCGGGCCCAACGCTGGTCAAGAAGCCAAAGATCAGCGGGAACACGGCGAAGTAGGCAAAGGCGATCCCCGTGTAAAACAGCACGATGCTGGAGAGCAGCAGCGGTACCGCCAGGCGCTTTTCGTGCTTATAGAGCCCCGGGGAGACAAAGCTCCAGAGCTGATGAAGCACGTAGGGAATGGCCAGGAAAAAGGCCAT
>RGAU01000202.1 GCA_009919975.1 Gammaproteobacteria bacterium | reverse complement strand
GCACTTAGCCTCTCGGCGTCAATGCTGGCCTCGCCCGAGGGGGACGAGGCGCTGACGCAAAATGCAAGGCGAAGGGCTTAGCCGACGAAGGCGCGCTCGATAACGTAGTCCCCAATGGACCCCTGATTGGGGGACACCTTAAGGCCGTGGCTATCGAGGCAATCGCTGACGCTCTTCAGCATGGCCATGCTGCCGCAAAGCATGGCGCGATCGTGCTCGGGATCGAGCGCCGGCACACCGAGATCGGTGAAGAGCTTGCCGCTGTCGATCAGCTCCGGGATGCGCCCCGTGTTTTTGTAGGGCTCCCGCGTCACCGTGGGGTAGTAAAGGAACTGCTCCCGCACCATCTCGCCGAGGAGCTCATGGTTAGGCAGCTCCTCCGTGAGGTAGTCGTAGTAGGCCAGATCGCTGACCTCTACCAGGATGACCTTCTCGTAACGCTCATAGGCGGCGGGGTCGCGGATCAGCGCGAGGAAGGGTGCCATGCCCGTACCCGTGGAAAGCAGGTAAAGGTTCCGGCCTGGATTCAAATCAGCGAGGAGCAAGGAGCCCACGGGCTTCTTACCCACCAGCACCTCGTCCCCTTCCTTGATGTGCTGAAGCCGAGAGGTCAGGGGGCCGTCCTGTACCTTGATGCTGAAGAACTCGAGGTCGTCGGCATAGTTCGGGCTGGCAATGCTGTAGGCCCGGAGGAGCGGCTTGCCCTCCACCATGAGCCCCACCATCACAAACTGCCCGCTCTCAAAGCGGAACTCCGGGCGGCGGGTGGTCGCAAAGGTAAAAAGGCGGTCGTTCCAGTGCTTAATCCAGAGGACCTTTTCCGTTTCAAATGCCGCCACGGGCGCTGTGCTCCTGCCTGAGTTCTCGGGAGGCGCTATTGTGCCCGGCAATGACCGGCATGTCAGGCCGAATCGTCAGCTTGCCTTGACAGACGGGGCGTTCTAGGCCGCGCGGCGCCGACGGCGAAGCGCCGCTCCGCGGCCCTTCGGAGCCAGCGGCCGGGGCTTTGGCGGGGTCTGGAGCCTCGTCAAATGGGCATAGATCAGCTCGTCCATGCGCAGGCCCAGGGCCTGGAGTCCATCGAGGCCAAAGAGGCGATTGAACTCAAAGAGGAAGGGGTGATCGCCCACCATGGCCACGTCAAAGCCCCCATGATTAATGCCGAGCCCGCGGGCGACGGCGCGCACCAGGCGGACCGCAGCGATGGGCGGCGGGGAGAACTCGAGGCGCCCCCCGGCAGCCACGTTGTTCAAAAAGCTGCCCTCCCGGGCGATGCGCCAGTAGCTGGCGACAATGCGCTGGCCGAGCACAACGATGCGCAGGTCACGGTCGATGGGCAGGGGTAGCTGGGCGTAGAGCACGGGCTGGGTTTCGCACCACCGGGCCAGCGCCCCTTCGCTGTGGATCAGGTGCACGCCCCGGCCCTGACTCGAGCGAACCGCCTTCACCACCAAGGGCAAGCCCAGGGCTTCCAGGGCCGCCAGCTGCCCCGCTGGGGTGGGGGCCTCGATGACCGTGGGCGGCACATGGGCCGGCCAGCGGCTCTCGAAGGCGCGGGTCATTTCCACCTTGTCATGCCCCAGGTGGTAGCTTGCGAGGCTCGGGAAGATGCGCGCCTTAAGGCCGTAGTGCAGCGCATTCACCTGCCAATACTCGGGGAAAAGCACCCAGTCAGCGTCCTGGAGTGCCTCCCGTTCCTTAAGCCAGTGCTCAGGCTTCACGACCCGCACGCCGGGCATGGCGAGGGTCCGCAGGGGATCAAAGCTGATCAGCTTCATTTAGGGGGCCGCGGCCTCCCCAAGGGTGCGCTCGCCGCCCGGGAGCAGCGTCGGCGGCAGCTGGGGGCGACGGCCCCAATCGGTTTCGTTGTAGTGGGTGGCGAGGTAGGACACGATTTCCCCCTCCAGGGGCTCGGGCAGCGCCCACAGATTTTGCGTGGCCTGCATCCAGCGAATAAGACCAGTCCAGAAGGCCGCATCACCCCGCTGCGCCGTCACCAGCTGGTGGGAATGGCAGACGCCGCACTGCGCCTTCACCGCTTCCCAGCCCGGGGCTTTGATGAGCCCTGATTCGGGATCGGTCTCTGCCCGAGCGGGGGCGGAGGCCATGACGGCGACCAGGGCCGCCGCAAGCAGCGCTCCCCCTGGGGCTCGCCGCAGGGCTAGGCGCGGGGCTTTCACGCGAGCACTTCCACGGCAATGCGATGGGCGGCGTTATTGAGATAGCCCTTCGGATTCCACCCGGGTACGAGCATGGGCTGGGTGGCCCCGGCCTCGTCCGTGGCCCGGGCCCAGATCTCGTAATAGCCCGGCCCCGGCAGGGTGACGGTATGCTCGAAGCGCTGCCAGCCGAAGCGGTTCTCCGCTGCGGCGAGGCGAGCGCTCTGCCAGCTCACTGAGCAGGGTGGTGAGCCACTTGCCGCTGGCGGAGCCGGGATAGCCCGGCGCAATCAGCCGCAGGGGCGCGCCGTGAACGTCAGGGATCGGCGCGCCGTTCATCTCGAAGGCGAGGAGGCAATCATCCTCCAGCGCCTTTTCCATGGGGACGCCCCGGGAGATGGGCTGCTTCTTGGGATCGCCGGAGAGGTGCATATCGGCGCTTTCGTAGCCGACGTACACGGCAGTCGGGGCAACACCGCACGCCTTGAGCACGTCCGCCAGCCGTACGCCGGTCCAGCGGGGACAGCCCACGGCGCCGGTGGTCCACTGATTCCCGGAAACGCGCGGGCGAAATTCGCTACGCCCATTCCCCCCGCACTCGAGCACCAGGTGCCGAGTCACCACCTCAAAGCGCGCCTTGAGATCGTCGATGGAGAACCGCTGCGGACGCTCGCAGGCCTCGCCCGTGATCTCGAGCATCCAGTTCGCAGGGTCCGTGGTGACCGGCGGCACGCCGTTGTTGCGTACGAAAAGCTTCGACGCCGGCGTGACGAAATCGTTCAGAAGGTGCGCTGGGGTTTCCGCGTTCAGCGGCCGGTCCCCCAGCAGACGCAGGCCCGGCTTGTCCTTGAGGAGGTCTGTCGTCGGGGCCGCCGCCCGGGCCGTCTCGGGCCTCGCCCACAGCAGCGCGCCGAGCCCACTAGGCAGGAGCGCCGCCCCGCCAGCGACGGCAAGGCCCTTTCGCAGGGCCGCCCGGCGGCTAAGGGCATGGGGCGTTTTGCTGGCTTTCATAGGGGCGTCTCCCGGTTGCCGCACAAGCTTAGCGAGAAGGACCCGGGGCCCGCTAGCGGTCCGCCTCCACGGGGAAGGGGCCGTCTTCGAAGATCTGATCGTGATAGGGCTTTTTGCCCACGGCGACGGCCAGGGGGCCGCGCCAATCGCCGGTGTCTAGGTAGCGCTTGAGCGCCGCTTCCGCGCTTTGCCTTGGGGCCCAGCCGAGCCCCCGCTGGGCCTTGCGGCTGTCGTAGACCCGGTCGAGGCCTTGGGGCAGCGCCCACCCGTTTTGGACGAAGGCCGCTGCCAATTCCGGCGCTTTTTCCTGCAGCAGCGCCGGCAGATCGTTCGCGACCCGAGGGGCGTCTTTTGCCTCAAAGGGGGTGGGCGCGGAGATGATGTAGCGGTCAAAGCCTTGTTTCGGCGCGTGCTCCAGCGCCTGGTGCACGGCGGTGACGATGTCCTCGATGGCCACCCGGCGGTGCAGGAACTCCAGAATCTTCAACGCCGCATCGGGCATAACGCCCCGCCGTTCAGCGTCATCGTCCACTTCCGGAAAGAAGCGTGAGGTCCGCAGCACGAGCACGGGCAGGCCCGTTTTCTCGTGCATCAGCTGGCAAAGATCCTCCCCGGCGCTTTTCGTCACCCCATAGATGTTCTTGTGGACCGGGCTTAAGGCTTCCGTCACCCACACCGCCGGCTCCCCCGGCCTCGGGCGCATGGCCCGGCCAAAGACGCTGGTGGTGCTGATGTGGACGAAGGCGTTAACACCGCATTCCGCTCGATGACCCCGGGGTCAGCGATATCCCCTTCGAGGTCCGTATAGGCGCTGGCTTTCTGGTCGAGCCCCCGTGCCGGCAGGCCCTTAGTTTGGGCGTCCCGGAGGAGCGCCTCCCCAAGGTGTCCCGCGCTTCCCGTCACCAGCAGCATGGTGCTCTCCTTCGGTTCTTTTTGGGTCCCCCGGGGTGTCCCCTTGGGGGTGTTTTCTGTGTTGATACTTTGACGCCGAGAAGGTGGGGATCGGCGCCCACCTTCTGGTCTCAGTCGAGCTTGAAGTGGAGATGTAGGCGCTAAGATTCGCAAAAACAGGGTGCGAAGTGGATTTAAAATCACCTATTCCAAAGCAGAATGTGTCTACCCACGATTTCCGCCCAAACCCCTTCCCCCCACGGCCTCCAAAAGTCCCCAGCGCCCCCAACATCGGCACCAAAAAAGAAGGGCCCCGAAGGGCCCTT
>RGAU01000201.1 GCA_009919975.1 Gammaproteobacteria bacterium | reverse complement strand
CGACCCCAACCTTGGCAAGGTTGTGCTCTACCAACTGAGCTATTCCCGCGAAACCGCGTTTGAGCGTCTGACGCCCTGCATCCCGATCGAATCAAGACGCAAAAATAGTGGCGTCCCCTAGGGGATTCGAACCCCTGTTACCGCCGTGAAAGGGCGGTGTCCTAGGCCTCTAGACGAAGGGGACGCTCCATGCCAACACCGCTAGGACTCGGCTCTCGTTGACAGGCCGCGTAGTCTAGCGATCCCTTCACCGGAGTCAAGCATCTCATCGGATAAAAATCCCTAGGCCCCCCTAGCCCCCTGTTGGCCGTGCCGCGAGCGCCTCCTGCCCCACCCAATGGCGTGCAAAATGATGGGCTACCCGGCCGCTGCGCGCTCCCCGGGTAAGGGCCCAGGTCAGGGCGGCGGCCCGGGCCGCATCGTCAAAAATCACCCCATGGGGCGCGCCGTAGTGCGCCACCCAGCGCGCCGCCGCTTCCAGGTAGGCCGGCTGGGCCATGGGATGGAAGGACACCCACAGACCAAAGCGATCGGCCAGGGAAAGCTTCTCCTCCGTGGTCTCCCCCGGATGAACCTCTCCCGTGTCCGTGTGGGTGAACTGCTGGTTCTCCGCGGCCCTCTCCGGCATGAGGTGACGTCGGTTAGAGGTCGCCACCAGCATCACGTTTCCAGCAGCCGCAAAGACGGTCCCTTCCAGCGCCGACTTCAGAGCTTTGTAGCCCAGCTCGGCCCCCTCAAAGGACAGGTCATCGCAGAACAGCAGGAAACGATAGGGCAAGGTGCGGAGGCGCTCGGAAATCTCCGGCAAATCCCCCAGGGCATCACGCTCCACTTCCAGAAGGCGAAGGCCCTCGCTTGCGAAGTGATTCAAAACGCCATGGACCAGGGACGATTTTCCCGTCCCCCGGGCGCCCCACAGCAGCATGTTGTTGGCGGGCAGGCCGGCCACAAACTGCGCCACGTTAGCGACCACGCGGGCCCGCTGGGTCTCTAACCCCACCAGGTCCTCAAGGCTCACGCCGTCGATAGCGCCCCCAGGAACGAGCCGCCCTCCAAGGGGACCGGGCGCCCAGCGCGCCGCCAAAACCTGGGAGAAATCGACGCCCTCGGGGTCGGGGACAAAGCGACGCTCAAGGGCCGCAAAGAGCCGCTGGGCCGCCGCCCAGGGCGAGGACGGATCGGTCATGGGGTCTCCCGCAGACAGTCTTTAATCGCGCTGATGAAGCTTAAGGGGTCTGTGCTGGGGGCAAAGCGCGCCCGCACCCGGCCCCGGCGGTCCACCAGGAACTTGGTGAAGTTCCATTTGATCCCCTGCGTCCCCAACACCCCCGGGGCCGCCGCCTTCAGATGCGCAAAAAGAGGATGGGCCTCAGGGCCGTTCACCTCAGTTTTGGCAAACAGGGGGAAGGTGGTGCGAAAGCGCGTCTCACAGAAAGTCGCGATCGCCTCGTTATCCCCGGGCTCCTGGCGTCCAAACTGGTTGCAGGGAAAGGCGAGCACCGTAAAGCCCTCCCCGGCAAATTCCTGCTGAAGCTGCTCGAGGGCCTCGTACTGGGGCGTAAAGCCGCACTGGCTCGCCGTATTAACGATAAGCAGCACCTGCCCCGCGTAGGTGCCGAGGGCTTCTTCCTGCCCGCTGGCGCGTTGAAGCATGATTTCTGGCAAGCTTGATGACATGGCAGCCTCCAAAGGTTCGGCGGGAAGTGTACGCGCCCGGACCGCAGCCTGCCTGCCCCGCCCGCGGGATCGTCTTAAGCCAGGAAAGCCCCATGACCGCTACCACTGCCGCCTTTGCTCTCTATCTTGCCGCGCTCTTTCTGCTAGCCCTTGCGGCCTGGCGGAAGACCCGGAACGAGGCGGATTATGCCCTCGGGGGCCGAAGCCTTGGTCCGGCGGTCGCGGCGCTCTCCGCCGGCGCCTCGGATATGAGCGGCTGGCTCCTCCTTGGCCTGCCCGGCGCCGTATTCCTTGGGGGGCTTACGGAAAGCTGGATCATGATCGGTTTGATGCTCGGCGCCTATCTGAACTGGCGCTTCGTGGCGGCGCGGCTGCGGGAAGCCACGGGCACCGGGGACGGCCGGGACGGCGCCCTCACCCTGCCCGAGTTCTTTGCTCAGCGGGCTGGGGGCAGTCCCGGCAGCCGCCAGGCCGTGCGCGCCCTCGCCACCGTGCTCATTCTGTTTTTCTTTACCTTCTACGTCTCCGCGGGCCTCGTGGCCGGCGCCCGGCTCTTTGAAAGCACGCTGGGCCTTTCCTACCTCACGGCCCTGCTCCTGGGCGCCGGGGTGATCGTTGCCTACACCATGGCTGGGGGCTTTCTCGCCGTGGCCTGGACGGACTTTTTCCAGGGCCTCCTCATGCTGGGGGCGCTGCTGCTCGTTCCGGCCCTGGCCCTTTTCACGCCGGCGGAGGCAGCGCTCCCCGGGGGCCACCTTGACCTGTTCTCTGGGCTGACCGTGATGGGATGGCTATCCCTCGTCGCCTGGGGCCTGGGCTATGTGGGGCAGCCCCACATCCTCGCCCGCTTCATGGCGCTGC
Source organism: Gammaproteobacteria bacterium (assembly GCA_009919975.1). Taxonomy (GTDB): domain Bacteria; phylum Pseudomonadota; class Gammaproteobacteria; order Pseudomonadales; family Azotimanducaceae; genus Salivita. Next base: position 1,872 of record RGAU01000201.1, on the reverse strand, counting down.
GCAGCGCCTCGGAGGCGCGGGCGGCCACACGCATCGGGATGGGCTGGATGATCTTAAGCGGCCTTGGCGCCGTGGCCCTGGGGCTCCTGGGCCCGCGCCTGTTGCCCGATCTCGCCGATCCGGAAACGGTCTTCATCGCCCTCACCCAGAGCCTCCTCACCCCCGCCCTCGCCGGCGTCATCTTGGCGGCCATACTGGCGGCGGTGATGAGCACCATCGACTCCCAGCTCCTCGTGGCCTCCACGGCCCTCGCTGAGGATGTCTTCGCCGTGCTGAGGCCCACGGCCTCGGCCCGAGCTCGGCTCAACGTGGGCCGGGGCGCGGTGCTACTGGTGGCGGCAACGGCGCTGGTGCTCGCCCAGGACCCGGACTCGAAGGTCCTCAGCCTGGTGAGCTACGCCTGGGCGGGGCTTGGGGCCAGCTTCGGCCCCGCCGTGCTCTACGCCCTCTACGGAAAGGGCTTCAGCGCCCGGGGGGCGTTCTGGGGCATGGTCGCCGGCGGCGGCACGGTGGTGCTTTGGGGCCAGCTTGAGGGGGGCATCTTCGATCTTTACGAGATCCTGCCAGGTTTCGCCTTGAGCCTCGCCGTGCTCTACGGGTTACGAAACCGGGAAGGCTAGCCCACCCGATCGTACAGATGGTTCTTTCGGGTTTTCCCGTGGAGCCCTAACCGATCTGAACCGAAAACCCGAAGCTCAAGCGTTTCTTCGGAAGCCTTCGCCCCCGCCTCAGGCCGAAGCAGGAGCTGCTCTCCCTTGAGGCGCCACTGGCCGGTTACGGTGCTGCCATCGGGACGCCGCTCCCGGTAAGGGCCGCTCCCGAGCCCTCCCTCGAGGACAAGCTCATGGCCCCCCTCCCGGCGCCACCGCCCCGGCAGCCCCAGCTGAGCCAGGCGCGCCTGCCGCTGCTCCCCAAGGCTTCGCCTCAGGGCCCAGAACACCGCGCCAATCAGCGCCAGCAAGAGTAGGAAGCGCATTGAGGTCTCCTAAGATGAGGGGGCCGATGACCCAGGCATGAGCTGGCAGGCGCCGAGCACCGCTTGCCATCGGGCCGTGTGCCGGTCCCGGGCGGCCTCATAGGCCTGCCAGGGGCCCGGCGCCCGGGGATCGAGAAAGCCTTCAAGGGCGGGCCGCGCAGCGACCGGGGCACCCCCTTGAACCTGCGCCCAGAGGAACCCGGTGGCCTCAAGCCAGGGCCGAAGGCCCCGCTCCAGCTCCGCCATGGCCGGCTGGAGTGCCTCGCCATAATAGCGAAGAAAGACCGCATTCACGCGCTTCGCCCGGGGGGTTGGGCGGCCCTGGGGGCACAAGGAACGCTGTCCCTCCCGCTGCTCGAGTAGCCGGGCGGCGCCCTCTAGGGCGCCGGTGAGGCGTTGCAGCTGATGGAGCGCCACCCCCGGGTAGCGCTGCTGCGCGAGGGCCTCCCAGGGCCTGTGCCACGCCGCGGGATTCTCCGCCGCTGCAAGCGCCTCAGCGCTGACGTCCAGGGCCGACGGCCCTAGCGCGACCACGCGCGCGCGAAGGGGCTCAAAAGCGGCCAGCGCCGCCGCCCCTTCGCTGGCCGGCGGGGGCGCCCAGGCTTCACCATGCGCACCAAAGAGCTGCGCCCAGGCCGCGCTGCCCAGCGTTCCATTCCACAGTACCGCTGGCCAGCTGTCCTGCTTCCGAGCCAGAAGGGCTTCCAAGCGTTCCCGCGCCTCCCCTTCGAGCGTGGAAAGGCAGCGCTCGGCGCCCGCGCGAAAGCGCAGCTCGTAGCGAAGGCGTTCAGGCCCATCCATCACCCGCCCCAGGGGCCCGTTCCGCGCACCCAGCACGGCGCCCAGGCCACAGCGCTGGAGGGCCAGAAAATCCAGCAAATCCCCCTTTTCCTCGG
>RGAU01000021.1 GCA_009919975.1 Gammaproteobacteria bacterium | reverse complement strand
ACGAGCCCCGGCGTACAGGGCACGGTCAGCCAGCGCCCGTCCCGGGCCTTCACCTCAAGTCCTGGCGCACTGGCCGCCGGCAGAATGGTCAGCAGGTTGATATCGGCGTGAGCCGCGGCCCGCTCCCCTTCTCCCGCCGTTTCCGCGAGCGGGGGGTAATGAAGAATGCGCAGAAGTGAAACATCACTGCCCGCAATCATGCTCGATAGGGGTTCGCTCAGCTGCTGCGCAATGGCTGCGGGCGCGTTCGCCTCCACCCACCCCAGAAGTGTCTGCCCGAGGGTGAGCACAGCGGCGTAGTAGCGCTCTAGATCAGGTCGCAAGGCCTCGGGGCAGCGCCCCCAGGGGTAGTAATGGAAGTACTCCTTCAGATCCCGGAGCGTCTCCCCCTTGGCGTGCTCCGCCTCGGCGGTGGAGAAGAAACCATCCTGCCGTTCCCGGTCGTAGCGAAAGACCGTCTTTTCTGGGCTTTGAAAAAAGGCGAGCCAAGCCTCGTAGATCCGGCTGATCGCGTCATCGTCCAGGGGCGCGTCCCGGAGCACGGCAAAGCCGATCTCCCGGAGATCCTCGGTGAAGCGCGCCGGCGCATCAACCGCAGCAAAATCGATGGGCTTCAACGAGGCGGTCATAGGCTCAGATAGAACCCGGCGAGGGCCGCACTCATGAGATTGGCGAGGGTGGCCGCGAGCAAGGCCCGGAAGCCAAAGCGAGCGATGTCTTCCCGGCGGTTCGGCGCCACGGACCCGAGCCCCCCCAGGAGGATGGCGATGGAGGAGAAATTTGCAAAGCCACAAAGGGCGAAGGTGATGATGGCCTGGGTAAGGGGCGCGAAGGCAGCGCGCTGCTCCGTAAAGGACAGGTAGGCCACAAACTCATTGAGCACGAGCTTCTGGCCGATAAAGCTGCCCGCGGCCTCCGCCTCCCCCCAGGGCACGCCGAGCAGCCAGGCCAGGGGCTGGAAGACCCAGCCTAGAATGAGTTCGAGGGTGAGCTCGGGGTAGCCAAACAAGCCCCCAAGCGCCCCCAGAAGGCCGTTGACCATGGCCATAAGGGCAATAAAAGCCACGAGCATGGCGCCCACGGCCAGAGCGATATGCATCCCCGAGAGCGCCCCGGAGGCCGCAGCGTCGAAGAGATTCACGCTCTTCATGCTCTCGAGGTCGTCGAGCTCCGCGAGATCGTTCTTCGGCTGTTCCGTTTCCGGCATCACCATCTTAGCCATGAGTAGCCCGCCGGGGGCGGCCATGAAGCACGCAGCAATCAGGTATTTGAGCTCGATCCCCATGGCGGCGTAGCCCGCCATGACGGACCCTGCAATGCTCGCTAGGCCGCCCACCATGATGGCGAAAAGCTCAGAAGCGGTCATGGTGGGAATGAAGGGTCGAGCCACCAGGGGGGCTTCCGCCTGCCCCACGAAGACGTTCGCCGCGGCGGAGAGGGATTCGGGGCGGCTGGTGCCTAGGACCCGCTGCAGCGCGCCCCCTAGGAGGCGAATGGTCCATCCCATGATGCCAAGGTGATAGAGCACAGAGACAAGAGCGGAAAAGATCACGATCACGGGCAGCACGTTCACGGCAAAGATGGGGGCGAAGCCCTTGGCTTCCACGGAGGCCGCCAGGGACCCCATGGCTCCGTTCGCAGACCATCCAAACATGAACTCAATGCCTTCCCGGCTGTAGGCCAGCACCAGCCCCACTCCAGCAGAGACGGCCTCCAGGGTGGCGATGCCTGAGGGCATGGCAAGTACCCAGCCGCCGATGAGCGCCTGCAGGAATAGGGCGCCAAGCACCGTACGCCAAGCGATGGCTCGGCGGTTCGTCGATAGCATCCAGGCCAGGGCGAGGAGCACTAGGACCCCCAGTAAGCTCATCACGAGGCAGATCCTTCGTCTAAAGGCGGCGGGCCCTCAAGGGCCCAGAGTTCAGTTCAAGCACGCTCGCTTGCAATAGCTTCGCATCGTGCTCGGCGCGGTGGGTGGCCTTCCCCAAGCGGGCTTCGGCCCGGGACCGGGCCGTGGCCCAAGACAGCAACGCTGTCTCCGGAATCAAATTTCGAACCGTGTCGATCCGGAAGTGCTGACTAAGCCCAGCGGCGTCGAAAAGCCGCGCTACCCAGGCCGCGTCAAAGCCCCAGGCGTCGCTGTACACCCGATTCCCTGCAAGCTGGGCATTCAGCATGGCGGCCACTTCCAGCACCGGGCGCCCCTCGGCGAGGAGCTTCGCCCGGGGAAGGCCGTGAACCTGCTCCGCCCCCTCGTCCCAGTGGGTCCAGTCCGGCTCCGGGCGGAGCAGATAGGCCACGGAAGTGCCATCGGGAAAGGCCAGGCCAATTTCGATGGGATAGCTGCCCCGGCCGAAGCCCGACGCCTCTACATCCAACATAATGGGCCAGGGGCGCCCTGCGCCCTGACCATCCCCGTGTTTCATGGCTCGTGCCTCTTTATTCTTGCCGCATTGTAGCCCGCCCCCCGGCTCCAGGCACGGCCGTAGGCTGAAAAAGCGCTAGCGCCCAAGGTACACTCCACCCCCCTATTCGCCCTTGGCGGAGGTTTCCTGTGCTGAGCCCCAAGCTTCCGGGCCCGCTTTTGCGCTACTACGGTGCCCAGGCCTTGAGCCCGGTCGCGGAGCGGTTCTATGGCCGGCGCTGGACCCCTGCCACGAGCAGCAATCTATCTCTACGCGTCGACGACAATCGCGCCCTGGTGACGGCCTCCGGAGGACACAAACGCTTTCTGACCGGCGACGCCCTTATGCTCATGGCCCTCGACGGCACCGTCCTCGATGGCGCCGAGGGTGCCAAGCCCTCTGCCGAGGCCGCGCTCCACCTCGCTCTCTATGCGCGCGATCTCAGCCTCGGGGCCGTGCTCCACGCCCACGCCCCCAGCACCGTGATCTGGACTGAGCGGCACCGAAACGCCGCTGCCGTAGAGCTCACCGGCGCAGAGCTGCTCAAGGCCTTCCCCGGGGTGCCTACCCACGAAAGCCATCAGGCTATTCCCGTGGTGCCGAACAGCCAGGACATGAGGGAAATCGATGACGCCGTGGTAGCCGCCCAGGGCGGGCTTCCCGGCGCGCCCCCGGCCTACCTAATCCGGGGCCACGGTGCCTACGTCTGGGGCACCTCCCTTTTCGACGCGGAGCGCCACATGGAAGCGCTCGTGTCCCTCCTTGATCACACCCTAGCCCTGTCCAGCCCGGAGGCCTCGCCATGAGCCGACTCAGAATCTTTGACGACCAAAACGGCGCTCAACCTCTAGCCCAGCACGAGGATCCTCGCGCCATCGCCGAGGCCCTCGCGCCCCATGGCGTGCGCTTCGAGCGCTGGCCCACGCACGACGACATCGCCGCCGGCGCCACCCAGGACGCGGTCCTTTCCCGCTACGACGCGGAAATCGCGCGGATCATGGCGGACGGCGGTTACCAAAGCTGCGACGTGGTTAGCATGACGCCGAGCAACCCCGCAGCCAGCGAGGCCCGAGGTAAATTTCTGGCGGAACATACCCACGCAGAGGACGAGGTGCGCTTCTTTGTCGATGGATCGGGGCTCTTTACCCTGCACCTGGGAACCCAGGTCTTTGAGGTGCTGTGCGAGCGGGGAGACTTCCTCACCGTGCCCGCCCTCACCAAGCACTGGTTCGACATGGGGCCCGAGCCCCAATTCCTGGCTATTCGCATCTTCTCCAACCCCGAGGGCTGGGTGGCGAACTTCACGGGCAGTCCCATCGCCGAGCAGTTCCCGCGCTATGAGGCGAGCGCATGACCCTAAGGGCCATCGTCACCGATATTGAGGGCACCACCAGCAGCATCCGCTTCGTTCACGAGGTGCTCTTTCCCTATGCTCGAGCGCAGCTCCGCCCCTTCCTCGACGCCCACGGTGCCGAGCCCGAGGTCCGGGATATTCGAGCAGCGGTGGCGGAGGAAGGCGGCGTCGACGCCGCGGATCTGGACGCCGTGGTGGCCACCCTCGAGCGCTTTATCGACGAGGACCGAAAGTGGACGCCTCTGAAAACGCTCCAGGGTCTGATCTGGGCCCAGGGCTACGCCGACGGGGCCCTTAAGGGACACATCTACGAGGATGCGGTCACGGCGCTGAAGCGCTGGCACGACGCGGGCCTGGCGCTCTACGTTTACTCCTCCGGCTCCGTGGCGGCGCAGCAGCTCCTCTTCGGCCATAGCCTGGCTGGGGATCTCACCCCGCTTTTCTCGGGCTACTTTGATACCCGGGTAGGGCCCAAGCGCACCTTGGGAAGCTATCAGGCCATCGCCGTCACCCTCGAGCTGCCGGCCGGCGCCATCATGTTTCTCTCGGATGTGGTCGAAGAGCTGGATGCCGCTCGGGCGGCGGGGCTGAAAACGGCTCTTCTGGTACGGCCGGAGGACAGCACGCTGGATCTGGCCCGGGCGGCGGAAACCACCCACCTCGCCGTGGCCCGCATGACCGATTTACCCCTCGAACGCCTCGCCTAGGCCCCGGCGGCCCGAAGGGCTGCGGTCAGCAGCTTATCGAAGCTGTTCGAAAAGGCCTGCTTGTCCCGGTCATCGAAGGGCGGCGGCCCGCCCCCGGCAAGCCCCGCGCCCCGCGCCTCCTCCATGAAGTTCCGCTGGGATACGCGGGTCCCGATATTTTCCCGATCAAAGATCTCCCCCCGGGGATTCGTCACCCGAGCGCCCTTGGTGACCAGGCGCTCTGCCAGGAGGATGTCCTGGGTGACCACCACGTCGCCGGCCGCAACCTCCTCGGCAATGGCATCGTCCGCCGCATCAAAGCCAGCGGCAACGGTGCGAGAACTGATGAAGCGCCCGCGAGGCACATTGATGGGGGACGCGGCCACGAAGATGGTGCGCACCTGGCGCCGCTCCGCAGCCCGGCAAATCACGTCCCGGACGGGGCGCGGGCAGGCGTCGGCATCCACCCAAACGGTGGGGACGCTCACGGGCCGGCCCCGGGGATTGGCGCCTGGCGATCGGGTCGAGAGTGACGCCATTCCGCCAGCAGCATGCGCAGCGCCGCTACGAAGGCCAGGGGCTGATCCAGGAAGACGTGGTGCTGCGCCTCGGGCAAGGCCATGAAGGGCACGGATTCATCGAGCACCTTAAACATGTAGTCGGCGATCTCCTGATCGAAAAGGTAGGAATCATCGCCGTACATGACCGCCACCCGGCAGGGCAACCGTTGCAGGTCCTCGCCGCGGTTCTCAAAGCGCAGCTTCTCAAACATGCGATCGTCGAACTTCCAGCTGAAGCCGCCCGGCACTTCCGTTACGGAGTGCTCGGCGATGTAGCGAAGGATGAAGCCGTTTTCGCAATCCTGGGGTGGCATGAGGCGGAAGCGCCCCTCCGCCGTGGCCCGGTCTGGATAAACGCGCTTGGCCCGGATGGGGGAGCGCTTGGGATCCCGCTCCCAGGCGTAGTCCGGGGGCCGCACGGGGGAATCCACGAGCACGACGCCGCCAAGGTCATGACCAAAGCGCAGCGCCGTCTGAATGGTCACAAAGCCCCCAAAGCTGTGACCCACCACAATGGTGTCGGTGCCAAAGCCCGCGTGCTTCGCCACGGCCATGACCTCATCGGCAAACAGCTCAGGGCTGTAATGCTCCCGGTGCCCCGAATCCCCCATACCGGAGAGATCGAGCGCCGCCACCCGGTATTCCTTTAAGAAGAAGGGGGCGATGAAGCGCCACCAGTGAGCATGGGCGCCGTTCCCGTGAACCAGCACGAGGCCCGGAAGCGTTTCTCGCTCCGCCCAGTACAGATAATGGATGGGCGTTCCTGCCACCGTCACTTCTCGGTCCTCGAAGGGCGCCTTCAGCGCCCGGCGGAACCATCCCGGAGCCTCACTGTCTTGCTGGGTCATGCCATTGCTCCCATTGCTGGATCCACAGTTTACCGCGCTCCCGGGGGACTGGCGCAGCCTGCCGCGCCCCGTACAATCCCCCCTCTCCCACCCGGGCGAGGTACGCCATGACGGAAAGGCTTGATGAACTCCTCCAGGTCCTCGATCTCGAAGAGCTGGAAATCAATCATTACCGAGGTAGAAGCCCCAATGACGCCTGGCAGCGGGTGTATGGGGGACAGGTGCTCGGGCAGGCCCTCGTGGCCGCGTCCCGCACGGTGGACGACCCCACCCGAAGTGCCCACTCCCTCCATGCCTATTTTTTACGCCCCGGGGACCCCAATCACCCCATTTTGTATACCGTGGATCGCATTCGCGACGGCCGCTCCTTTACCACCCGTCGCGTGGTGGCCATTCAACACGGCCGCCCCATGTTCAATATGTCCATCTCCTTCCAGACGGACGAGCCCGGACTGGAGCACGCCTTCGCCATGCCCGAGGGCGTCCCGGACCCGGAGAGCCTGACCCCGGAACGGGAGCTCCGGCGGCAGCACGGGGAAGCGGCGGGGCTCGACCCCGAGGTGCTCGCCCACTTCACCCGGGAGCGCCCCATCGAGTACCGGGCCCTGAATCCGCAAAACGATTTCAAGCCGGAGAAGCGGGCGCCAAAGCAGATGGGGTGGATGCGGGTGAAGGAGCCCATGCCCGACGATCTTCGTCTGCACCAATGCGCCCTTGCCTACCTGTCGGACTGGACCTTGCTGGACACCTGCACCTGGCCCCACGGCGTGTCTTTCATGCAACCGAACTTCCAGACCGCGAGCCTGGACCACGCAATGTGGTTCCACGGCCCCTTCCGCGCTGACGAATGGCTCTTATACGTGCAAGATAGCCCTGCTGCGGGGGGGGCCCGAGGGTTCAACCGCGGTCTCATTTACAGCCAGGACGGCACACTGGTGGCGTCCGTGGCCCAGGAAGGCCTGATTCGCCTCCACGGGGACCCCAAATCATGAGCGACACCCGCCTGGCCTTCGTCAGCAGCAAAAGTCCCCAGTCCCAAGCGGCTCGGGAAAGCCTAGAAAAGCGCTACGCCCACGTGCCGGCGGAGGAGGCGGACGTCATCATCGCCCTCGGCGGCGATGGCTTCATGCTGGAAACGCTCCACCGAAGCATGCACCGCAGCGTACCCATCTACGGGATGAATCGGGGCACGGTGGGCTTCCTGCTGAACGCCTATAACGAGGACGACCTCCCGGAGCGCATCGACAACGCTGCCCGGGCCGTCCTCCACCCCTTGGCCATGACCGCCACTAGCGATTCCGGCTCGGAACAGCAGGCCCGAGCAATCAACGAGGTGTCCCTCCTTCGGCAGACCCGGCAAGCAGCGAACCTGCGCGTCGCGATCGACGGTAAAACCCGCATCGACCGGCTCATCTGCGATGGGGCCCTAGTGGCAACCCCAGCCGGCTCCACGGCCTATAACCTTTCCGCCCACGGGCCTATCTTGCCAATTGGTTCCCAGGCCCTGGCCCTGACCCCCATCAGCGCCTTCCGGCCCCGGCGCTGGCGCGGCGCGGTGCTGCCCCTCACGGCCGAAATCACCTTCGAGGTCCTCGACCACTACAAGCGCCCCGTCTCCGCCGTGGCCGATGCCACGGAGGTCCGCAACGTGGTGGAGGTGCGTATCGCCCAGGACAACGAGACCGAGCTGCACATCCTCTTCGATCCTGAGCACAACCTAGAAGAACGCATCCTCCAGGAGCAATTCGTCCCATAAAAAAACCCCCGAGCGCACACCGCGCCCAGGGGTTTTCATAGCGTGCCTAGACCTTAGGCGTTGGCGAAGTTCGCCTCAGCGAAGGACCAATTGATGAGGTGCTCGAGCACCGCCTCGCAGTACTTCGGCTTGGCGTTGCGGTAATCGATGTAGAAGGCATGCTCCCAAGCATCGATGGTGAGGAGCGGGGTCTGGCCGGAGGTCATGGGATTGCCCGCATCGTGGAGCGACTCCACCTTCAGCTTGCCGTTATCCAGCACGAGCCAGGCCCAGCCGGACCCAAAGTGCGTACCCACGGCGTCGGCGAGGGCCTTTTTGCAGGCCTCAAGGCCGCCGAGATCCCGGTCGATGGCTTCCGCCAGCGCACCGGTGGGGGCACCGCCGCCGTTTGGAGACAGGGAATTCCAGTAGAAGGTGTGATTCCAAATCTGGGCCGCGTTGTTGAAAACGCCGCCGCTGCTGGTCTTGATCAGCTCTTCCAGGGAAGCGTCCGCTTCCGGCTTCCCTTCCACCGCCGCGTTCAGCTTATCGACGTAGGTCTGGTGATGCTTACCGTAGTGAAAGTCGATGGTCTCAGCGCTGATGTGGGGCGCGAGGGCATCACGGGCGTAAGGCAGAGCGGGCAACTCAAAAGCCATGGCATGACTCCTTGCTGATGAACGAATGAGGGTCGCCGGGCATGGTAATCAGTCCCTCGCTCCCTGGCGACCCCTTAACCTTAACCACCCGGCGGAAGCACGCGCTGGGCGGGGTTTCGATAGCGATCCCGAAGCTGCAGCTGGCGCGAGGCCGGAGCGAAGGGCTGGCCCTCAATCATGGTCCAGCGGGCCCAGCTGGTGAGCTCCAGGGGATCGCCGGTCCAAAGCACGAGATCGGCGCGGTAGCCCGGCGCGATCTGCCCTAACCGGTCCCCTTCGCCCCAGAGCTCTGCCGGCACCCGGGTGATTGCGGCCAGGGCCACCTCCCAAGGTAGGCCCTGGGCTACGGCATTCCCCGCGTACTGCCGCAGCTCCCGCACCTCGTGGCCCACGAGCTCCGTGAAGGCGACGCGCACCCCAGCCTCATGAAGCAGGGTGGCATTATCGATGCGCGCCCCGAGGCGATCGAAACTTTCCGGGAGATTACCCAGGGGATCGAGCACCACGGGCACGTTCCGCGCGGCGAGGGCCGGCGCCACGCGCCAGGCTTCCGCGCCCCCGACGATCACGAGGGGTAAGGGCAGCGCTTCCGTGGCCGCGAGGAGCGCCTCAAGGTCCGCGGCCCGATCCACGTGTACCCAGAGAGGCTGCTTTTCCGAAAGGGCCCGCTCCAGGGCCTCAAGATCGTAATAGGGTAGGCTCAGGCCACTCGCGAGGCCGCGGCGGGACAGCTCATTGCTGCGCCCATAGCGCTGCGCCTCCGCAAAGCCCTGAAGCAGGCTTTGCAGGGCCCGGGCCCGACTGCCTCCGGCCCGGTCCGCGCCCCGCTCCCCGAGCGCCGCGACCAGCACCCGATCCGGGGCCGTCACCGGCGCCGGGGCACCGTCCAAGCGTATGACGCTACCCTGCCCGGCGAATACGCCGGGGCCCGGCTCGGGGGCCGCGAGGGCCCGGGTCACGCCCCCGGTGCGCGCCACCCCGAAGAGCACGGAGAAGCGGTTCACACCGTGGCGCACGGAGAAAGCCGGCCCCACGGGGGTGTCCTTCAAACGCTGATCGTTGGTGCTGCCCACGCCGGACACTTCCACAAGGCCAATATTAGTGATCGGCGCTAGAAGTCCTGGAGTGAGCACCTGCCCCTCGGCCTCAAGCACCGTGGCCTCCGCCGGCACGGGTACCTCGACCCCCACGGCTTCGATGATTCCATCGCGCACCAGGACGGTCGCGTTCTCGAGCGTGCCCGCGGGCCCAAGGGTATGGACCGTGGCGCCGGTGATGGCTGTCACCTCGGCCTGGACCGCTCCGGCGAGGGCCAGAAGGCCCAGCGCCAGAAGCTGCTGTGCGGTGCGCTTCATTGCTGCGCCTCCCCACGCCCTGCGGGCGTCTGCGCTAGATCAAAATCCGTGGTCGGCCGAACGCCCTCGGGGCCTGCGGCATAGTGGAGATGACCATCAATCCACACCCGCTCCGCGCGGCTGTAAACGCTAAAGGGATTGCCCGACCAAAGCACCACGTCGGCCATGAGGCCTGGCGCCAGGGTGCCCGTTTGGTCAGCGATGCCGAGGGCCTTCGCCGCATTCTGCGTCAGCCAGCGCATGGCGAGGGCCTCGTCATAGGGCAAGCCCATGCGCTGGGCGGCCATGAGCGCCTTCGCTGCCTCCTGATTCAAACGCTGAATATCCCGGGCCGAATCCGAGTGCACGATGGCGCAGGCCCCGGCCTGCTCCATGAGGGCGATGTTCTCCTCGATGGCGTCGTTGGACTCCATCTTGAAGCCCCACCAGTCGGCCCAGAGGGCACCGCAGACCCCCTCCTCCGCCAGCACGTCGGCGATCTTGTAGGCCTCCGTGGCGTGGTGGAAGGCGGTGATCTTGTAATCAAACTCCCGCGCGATATCGAGCATGATGAGCATCTCATCGGCGCGATAGCAGTGGTTGTGAATGAGAATTTCCCCCCGGAGCACGCCAGCGAGGGTTTCCATCTCCAGGTCCCGGTCCGGGAGGTCCTCGCCCGAGGCGGCCGCCGCATCGAGCTTCGCCTGATAGGCCCGGGCCTTAATCCAGCTTTCCCGGTAGCCCGCCACGTTCCCCATGCGCGTCGAGGGCGCGGAGCGGCGACGACCGTAGACCCGCTTGGGGTTTTCCCCGCAGGCCATCTTCAGGCTATGGGGCGCGCCGGGAAACTTCATGTCCATGACGCTTCGCGCTTGCACATTCTTGAGGGTGACCCCCCGCCCCCCCACCAAATTGGCGGAGCCGGGCAGGATTTGCAGCGTGGTGACGCCGCCCATGAGGGCCAAGGGAAATTGAGGATCCTGGGGCCAAACGGAGTGCTCCGCCCAGACCCTAGCCGTCACCGGCGCCGTCGCCTCGTTCCCATCGGAATGTGCTTCCACTCCGGGCGACGGGTAATCGCCCAGGTGGGAATGGACATCAATGATTCCCGGGGAGACCCAGCGCCCCGCCCCATCGACCACCGCAGCCCCTACCGGGGCCGCAAGATCCTGTCCCACGGCCACGATGCGCCCCGCATCGAAGAGCACATCCCCCTCGTCGAGGCGGGTGCCATCGCCCAGGAGCACGGTGGCGTTTTCAATCAGCACGGCGCCCGAGGGCTCCGGGGCGTAGCGGCTGCTATAGGGCAAGGGGCCTTCCCCGCGCACAGGCGCCCCCGCTCGGGAGGGATCGGCTTCGTAGTAAGCCGGCACCGGCGCCGGTTCCGCCGCTACCGTCAGGGCCCACGCCCCCAGCAGGGGCACCCAAGGCTTAAGGATTCTCATAGCGCACCACCTCTCCATCCTTGATCACGAGAGACACCGCACCCATGCGCGCGATGTCCTTCAGGGGATCGCCCTCCACGGCGATCACGTCCGCCAAAAAGCCCGGCGCGAGCTGCCCCAGCTGATTACCCTGGCCGAGCACGCCCGCCGCCACGCTCATGGCCGAGGTCAGGGCTTCCAGGGGGGGCATCCCCGCCTGAATCAGCGGACCGATGGCCCGGGCCTTCGGCCGCACGACCTCAGAGAAGAAACCGTCAATCTCCGCCTTTTCCGCGACAAACTTCCCCGCAATGATGGTGGGCACGTACCAGGTGCCCCGCTCCCGCATGAGCGCCATGACCTCATCACTCATAAAGGTCCCGTGCTCAATGCTGGTGACCCCGGCGAGCACGGCCCGGCGCATGCCCTCTTCCCCATGAGCGTGGGCGGCGACGTGAAAACCGTAGTCCTTCGCCGTCTCGACGATGGCCTTGAGCTCATCTAAGGCAAACTGAGCGTTCTGCCCGTTCTTCGCCTGGGACAGCACGCCACCGGTGGCCGTGACCTTAATGACATCGCTACCGTCCTTGTAGCGCTGGCGAACCGCCGCGCGCGCTTCCACCGTGCCGTTGATCACCCCTTCCGTGGGCCCAGGCGTTTCCCAAAGATCATGCCGTCCCCCGTTCGTGGGATCGGCGTGGCCGCCGGTGGTGGCGATACTCCGCCCCGCGGCGAAGATCCGCGGGCCCTCGGCCCAGCCCCCGTTAATCGCATCCCGCAGGGCTAGCACCTCCGCACCCCCCAGATCGCGCACGGTGGTGAAACCTGCGTTCAGTGTGGTCCGCGCATGCTTAGCCGCCCGCAGCACGTGGTCTTCGGGATTGAGGCGGAAGCGATCCAGTGCTGCCTTCGGGTTGCTTTCGCTGCGCAGGTGCACGTGCATATCAATCAGCCCGGGCATGACCGTGTGCCCCGTGAGATCGAGCACCTCGTCCCCCATCGCCGGGGGCTCATGCCCAGGCAGCACGGCTTCGATGCGCGCCCCCTCCAGCACCACCGTGCTCGGGCCCTGGGGCGGTGCCCCCGTGCCATCGAGGAGGGCGCCGGCGTGAATCAACAGTCGGGCCTCGGCGGACGGGGCGGAAAAGAACAAAAGGGTCAACATCGCGAGCGCCCCAACGCTCAGGCCCCGGGGCGGGCAAACCATCTTCATACCGAAATCTCCCTAGGTCGACCGCCCGAGTTTCCCCGCGCTGGACCCAAACGGCAAGGCGGGCCATGCTAGGCCCCGCTTTTCACACCGGGGGGAGAAAAGGCCCATGAGCGCACCGCACAGTCTTGAACACACCCGTTACGACGTCACCGACGGGGTTGCCACCGTCACGCTGAATCGACCGGAAAAAATGAACGCCTGGACCGGCACCATGGACCAGGAAGTCTATGCCCTCATGAAAGCGGCTTCCGCGGACGACGCGGTGAAAGTTATCGTGCTCACCGGCGCCGGGCGCGGCTTCTGCGCGGGGGCCGACATGGATAATCTGTTGGCCATTCAGGCCGCCGCCAAGGAAGGGAACGGAGGCAACGGCATTGCGGAAGGCGATGACGACCGGCGCATCGACCCGGGCGTTCCCGCGGCCTTTGGCGGCCGCTACAGCTACTTCGCCTCCGTGCCGAAGCCCGTGATTGCCGCGATCAATGGCGCCACCGCGGGCATGGGCATGGCCATCGCGCTCTTCTGCGACCTCCGCCTGTGGTCCAGCGCCGGCCGCATGTCCACCATCTTCGCGAAGCGCGGGCTGATCGCGGAATGGGGCCTCACCTGGACCCTAAACCAGCTCTGCGGCCCCGCCGCCGCCGCCGACCTGCTCTTCTCCGCACGCTTCGTGGGCGCCGAGGAAGGGCTGCGCCTGGGCCTCGCCAATGCGGTGTATGATGAAGCGGTTTTTGAAGAAGAGGTGATGAACTACGCCCGCACCATGGCCTCCACCGTTTCCCCCCGCTCGCTGCGGGTGATGAAGCGCCAGCTGTGGAATGACGTGTTCGCCGACCTGGGCACGGTGCTCGATCGCGCGGAAACGGAAATGAAAGCCACCCCGCAATTCACAGGGCGCTAAGCCCTCTAGCCCTAAGCTTTAGGCCCCACCGCGCTCCCCGTAGGGGGGCGCCTAAGCGTTGGAGATCGCGTGAGCACCGCACCTACCCCCTTTGGTTCCGTGGCCGAGGTTCAAGCTGGCCTGGAGAGCGCCAACTACATTTGTTCGACGCAGATTGCGACCGCGGTCTACCTCGCCCTCGCTCTGGACAAACCCATTTTGGTGGAAGGCCCCCCGGGGGTCGGCAAAACGGAGCTGGCGAAAACCACCGCCGCCCTCCTAGACCACCCACTCATTCGCCTCCAGTGCTATGAGGGTCTCGACGAAGCGAAAGCCCTCTACGAATGGAAATACGCGAAGCAGCTCCTGTATATCCAGGTGCTGAAGGAGCAGCTCGGGGACGTGCTGGCCGGTGCCAAGGGGCTCCAGGCGTCCCTGGAGCGGCTCCACGAATTTGGGGATGTGTTCTTCTCCGAGGACTTCCTTGAACCCCGCCCTCTTCTGAAGTCGTTGCAGGAAGAAGCTGGGGCGGTGTTGCTGATCGACGAGATCGACAAAGCGGACCAGGAATTCGAGTCCATGCTCCTGGAGCTGCTTTCGGACTTTCAGGTCTCCATCCCGGAGCTGGGCACCATTCGAGCGAAGGGACCCCGGCCCCTCGTGTTTTTAACCTCAAACAACACCCGGGAAGTCTCCGACGCCTTGAAGCGCCGCTGCCTTCACCTCTACATCCCCTTCCCAGAAGCGCCGCTGGAGCGCGCCATCGTGCACGCGCGGGTTCCGGAGATCCCCCCGGCCCTGGAGCGCGAGCTGGTCGCCTTTATCCAGGCCCTTCGGGAGAAGGATTTAAAGAAGGTCCCGGCCATCAGCGAAACCATCGATTGGGCCCGAACCCTGCTCCTGCTCAACGCCGAGCAGCTCGACAGCCAGCTGGTGCAGGACACGCTAAACGTCATTCTGAAGTTCCAGGACGACATCGACGCGCTCACGCCGGAGCTTCCGAGCCTCCTCGCGGCGGCCCGCAAAAGCGCCTAGCGTGGACGCCTCCCTCCAGCGCTTCATCAGCGCCCTCCGCATGGCGGAGGTGCGCATCTCCCCGGCCGAGACGCTCGATGCGTTCCGCACCGTGGACCGCATGGGCATGGAGAACCGGCAGCAGCTTAAGGAAAGCCTCGCCCTGGTACTGCCTAAGACGGCGGAGGAGAAGCTGGCCTTCGACGCCTGTTTCGACGCCTTCTTTCGCTTCGAGGAATTCTCCGACGCCCCTCCCGGCGCGTCCGATGGAGAGCGCGGCGACGGGGATCCAAGCGGCGAAGGGGAAGGCAGCGAAGGCCAGGGCGGCGGGGGCGATGGCCCGCCCCAGGGCCAGGGTTCGGAGCCTCGCAAGAGCGACGAGGCTAGCGGAGATCCCGCTGGCGATGGTCCCCCGGGAGACGAGGGAACCGATCCCTTCGGGGACCCCGGCCCCGGTCCGGTGCAGGATGCCCAGTCGGCCCTCGGTCAGCAGCTCCAGCAAGGGGATCGGGCCGCCCTTGCCCTGGCCGTGAGCCAGGCTGGGGAAGCGGTCAACGTCGCTGGCATCAAGGTTTTTACGCAGAAAGGGCTATATACGCGCCGTATCATGGACGCCCTTGGCCAGGGCGCCTTGCAAGAAGAAATTGGCACCCTCGCCACCCAAGCCGATGCCACGGCCCGGCGCACCGCAGCCCAGCTCAGCGGCCTCCGGGACGATCTTCGGGAACGGGTACGGGACTTTGTTGAGCGGCAATTCCTCCTCCACGCCGACGCCGATGGGCACCGGCTGCGCGAGGCGATGCTCCGCCACGTGAAGCTCAGCAATGTTGAACACCGGAACTTCAGCCACTTAAAGCGGCTCGTGGAAAAGATGGCGAAGCGTCTCATTGCGGCCCACTCCCGGCGCCGCAAGAAGATGCGCCGAGGCCAGCTTCACGTCAGCCGGACCCTAAGGAAGAATCTCCGCTACGACGGCGAGCTGATCGATCTTGCTTGGAAGGCCCGGAAGATTGACCGCAGCAAGGTCTTTGCCATCTGCGACGTATCCGGCTCCGTGGCTACCTATGCTCGCTTCATGCTGATGTTTCTCTACAGCCTCGAAGCCGTGCTGCCCCGGGTTCGGGCCTTCGCCTTCTCCTCCGACCTTGGAGAGGTGACGGAGAACTTCCAGCGCATGGCCATCGACGACGCCATTGCCACCACCCTCGCGGACTTCAGCGGCGGCTCTACGGACTACGGCCAGGCCTTCGACGATTTCCTTCGCGTGGCGGGATCGGCGGTCAATTCCCAGAGCACGGTGATTATCCTTGGCGACGCCCGAAACAATTACGGGAACCCCAACACGAAGGCGCTCCGGGAAATCTACGATAAGGCCCAGCGGGTCATTTGGCTGAACCCAGAGCCGGAGCGCAGCTGGGGCTCGGGGGATTCGGAGATGCCCCGCTATCGCGCCAGCTGTCACCAGGTGAACGTCTGTAACGCCCTGAATCATCTGGAACGGGTCATCAGCGACCTGCTCCTCGCCGTCCGCTAGCCCGTCCCTCACCGCCAGCCCTGGCGCGAACGCT
Source organism: Gammaproteobacteria bacterium (assembly GCA_009919975.1). GTDB lineage: Bacteria > Pseudomonadota > Gammaproteobacteria > Pseudomonadales > Azotimanducaceae > Salivita. The sequence goes on along the minus strand of RGAU01000021.1, from coordinate 1,955 downwards.
GGCGCAAAATGACCGGCGCGTTACACTCCGCCTTCTACAGTTCAGGACAAGGATTTCCGATGATGCGGTTTGGCCCCGCGGGGCGACCCCTAGCACTCCTTCTGAGTTGCCTCCTCGCCGTCGCCGCGCCTTTTTCCGGCGCCGCGGATAACGCCGTGGACTTCGAAGGCCGGGTCATTCGCATGGTCCTTCCCCAGGAACCACCCCAGCTCGACTCCAGCAAGGCCACGGATCAGGTCAGCACCCGCATCCTCGGGCACGTGATGGAAGCCCTCACCCGCTTTGACGGGCAGGGTCGGCTCGTCCCCGGCGTAGCGGAGCGCTGGGAGATCCGCAACGACGGCGCCACCTTCTGGCTCCGGGAAGACGCCCGCTGGAGCGACGGAAGCCCGGTGACCGCCGCGGACTTCGTATTTTCCTGGCGCCACGCCGTGGATCCGAAAACCGCCTCCGAGTACGCCTTTATTCTCCAGGGCATCGAAAACGCAGAGGCAATCAGTCAGGGGGAGGCCCCGATCACGAGCCTGGGCGTCCGTGCCCCGGAGCCCCGGCGCCTCGAGGTGCGTTTCTCCCGCGCCCTCGCCTACTTCGACAAGCTCGTGGCCTTTGCCACCTTCTATCCCCTGAAGGAAAGCTTCTACCGCGACCGGGATGGCCGCTATGGCGCGGATGCCGAGGACATGCTCTTTAACGGCCCCTTTGTCATCGAACGCTGGGACCACGGCGCCCGCCTCGAAATGGCGAAGAACCCCCACTACTGGGACCAGGACCACATCTACCTGAACCGGATCGAGTTCCCCTACATCACCGCCGATACCAACGCGGCGCTGAATCTGTTCAAGGACAACCGCATCATCCTCGCGGCCCTCGATTCGGAAACCATGGAAAACGCCCTGGACCAGCGCTGGCGCATCGAGCGCTTCAACGACGGCTCCGCTTGGTATATCGAGTTTAACCATAGGGAAGGGCGGCTCACGCAAAACTGGAACCTACGCCGCGCCCTGGCCCTCAGCTTTGATACCTATGAATTCATCAATCGGGTGATCGGCACCCCGGGGAACCTTCCCGGCCTATCCCTCTACCCCTCCTATCTGCAGGGGGCCAAGCAGCGCCTGCTTCAGGAAATTCCCCCGCCGGAGCCGGTGACGGACTGGACCCTGGCCCGGGAGCACCTCCATAAGGCCATGGCGGAGCTGGGCCTGACCGAGCCCCCGGAACTGGTCCTCTTGACGGGCAACTCCCCCACGGCGAACAAGCAGGCGGAATTTCTTCAAACGCTTTGGAAGGACGCGCTGGGGCTGACCGTGCGCATCGACCGGCAGATCTTCAAGCAACGCCTGGCCAAGATGACCGCCGGGGACTTTGATTTGGTGGCTGCGGGCTGGGGCCCGGACTACCTAGACCCTCTGACCTTTGGCGATCTTTTTGCCAGCTGGAATTTGAATAACCGGGGTCGCTACGACAACCCGGAGCTTGATGCCTGCGTCCGCCACGCACAGAACTCCGTAGATCCGGAGGCTCGAGTTGAAGCCTTCGGCTGCATTCAACGCATCGTCATTCACCCGGCGGTGAAGGGTGCCATTCGCCGACAAACGAGCCCGGACCCGGACTTGGCCCGGGCCTGGCTGGAGCAACCGTAATGGGGCGCTACGCCATCAAGCGGATTTTTCAGGGGCTGATCACCATCTGGTTTATCGCCACGGCAACCTTCGCGGCCATGCACGCGGTTCCCGGCGACCCCCTCTCCAACGAGAAGGCCACCACGGAAGCGATTCGAAAGAATCTCGAAGCCCGCTATGGCCTGGACCGGCCCGTATTCCCTGATCAGTACTTCATCTTTCTTGGAAACATGGCGAAGGGGGACTTCGGCCTGTCCTTCACCCAGCAAAACCGTCGGGTGAACGACATCATCCTCGACGCCTTCCCCGTTTCCGCGCAGCTGGGGGTGCTGGCCA
>RGAU01000003.1 GCA_009919975.1 Gammaproteobacteria bacterium | reverse complement strand
TGATTCAGGTCAAGGGCCCTAGGGCTGCCTGCTGCTAGGCTTCTTGGAAGTCATGGCTAGCACCCCAGGGACGTCATGGAACCTTCTGTTTTTTCCTTCAGGCAGCGCGATGCCCTTCGCCTAGACCTCACCGATCGCCGGGATGAAGCCCTTCAGGCGATCGACCGGTCCCTTTCCCAGGTCGTCCGGGAGGGTAACGCGAGGCAAGCGGAGGGGGCGCTGGCTACGGTGGCGATGCTCCGCCAGCTGCATCAAGCGCTCGATCGCCTCGCCATGAAAGAGTATGGAACCTGCCAGCGGTGCCACGGCGCCCTGGCCTTTCACCAACTCACCGCCGATCCCCTCGCAACCGAATGCGTCGCGTGCCAGCAGGGGAGCACCCCGTAAGGCCTTTCGGATTTCCTTCCCGCGTTAGGGGGCTTGCCAGTGGGTTCCGGCAAGATCAGCTAGGGTCTGCGGTTCGAGAATTTCCACTTCCCGCCCCTGAATCTTTAGCACGCCGTTATTTTGCAGTCGCGTGAGCACTCGGGAGACCGTCTCCACCACCAAGCCCAGGTAGTTCCCCATATCGCCCCGGGACATGGGCAAGCGGAAGCGAGCGCCGGAAAGGCCCCGGCGGCGCAGGCGTGAAGACAGGCTAAGCAGCAAGGAGGCGATGCGCTCTTCGGCGGTTTTCTTGCTGAGGAGAAGCATGAGCTGCTGGTCTTCCTGGATTTCTCGGCTCATGAGATGAAACAGGTGGCGCTGAAGGGAAGGCAGCTGGCGAGAGAGGGGTTCGATTTCATCGAAGGGAATACGACACACCGCCGCCGTTTCCAGAGCAATGGCGCCGCTAGGATGCTGGCCTGACGATAGGCCGCCGAGGCCGAAGATCTCTCCTGGCATGTGAAAGCCGATGATCTGCTCTTCGCCTGCGGTGGTGATGCTGTAGGACTTTACGGTGCCGCTGCGCACAGCATAGACCGCATCGAAGGCGTCGCCGGCGCGGAAAACGTGGTCGCCGCGATGCAGCGGGCGGCCCCGATCAATGATTTCCTCGAGAAGGCCGAGATCTTCGTTTGCCACCGCAATGGGCAGGCAGAGGTTATTGAGGCTGCAGCTTTCACACTGAGGCTGAAAACTGTGGCCAACGTTTTTCGTCGCAAGGCGTGATGATTCCATGGCCCTCTCTCTGCCCCCTTTTCCCGGGGTCAAGGCTAGCAAGATTCTAGGCCTGGGAGGGGCGTAGGAGGCGCCGCTGGGCGGTTTTCCTTCGAGGAAAAACCGCCCTCGGGAGACAGGCGTTAGTCCGTGAAGACGGGCATGGCGCCCATTTCCCAGAGCATGACGGTCACGCCCATGAGGCCGATGAACATCACCAGGCCCACGGCTAGGGCGGCGCTGGCGAAGAGATAACCCCGCTCCCGGGGTACGCCCATCATGGGGGGAATGCCGACGTAGAGCAGGTATACGGCGTAGCAGGCGGCGACGGTGCCGAGGATTAGGTCGAACCACAGCGCCGGCCAGAGCCCCACGCAGCCCGTAATAAACAGGGGCATGTTGGTGTAGGTCGCCAGGGTCATGGATTTCTGCCAGGACGGCTCGGCGCCGTAGGTGTCGCTCATCCAGTGGATCATGGCGCCGAGGGCGATGGTGCCCACAATCATGGCGCCGTAGAACAGCACGATAATCACGGAGGCGCTCTGCTCAGTCATACGGAAGGTATGTTCCCCCGAGGGCAGGGTCCAGCCCGCATGGGTGACGCCGTAGAACCAGGCCGCTGCCGGGAGCAGGGCGAGCACCGTGAGCTGGAGGCCCAGCACGGAAAAGAGGGATGGGGGCTTTTCGGCGATGGATGCCCAACCCTGTTCTGGTGAGGTCAACAGCTTAAGCAGCGCGGTCATGGCAATCCCTCCCGAGTGGGCCATTGTCTGGGTGCAGTGAGAGGGGCTGGGAAAGGCGCGCGGCGCTTCCCGGCCCCGGGTGGCTAAGGGTCCAAAGTCCAAAGGCGATGAGGCTTGCGCCGGCGGCCCAGCGGACCCCGTCGCGTCGTAGCCAGGCAGCGACGGGGGCGCTTGCCCAGCTGCTCAGGGTGACCGCGGGCACCGTGCCCAGGCCAAAGGCCGCCATGAGAAGGGCCCCCTGAAGGCCGTTGCCGCTGCTGAGGGCCAGGGCCAGGGCGCTATACACGAGGCCACAGGGGAGAAGCCCCCAAAGGCCCCCGAGCACCAGGGGCGCAAGGGGCCCCTCGGGCACGGGCAGCTGGCGAACCCAGGTGAAAACCCGGGCGCCCAGGCGCTCTAGGCCCCGGAGGCCCTGCCAGAGATTGGTGACGTAGAGGCCCATGGCGATGAGCAACAGGCCCGAGAGCCAGCGTAGGGAAAAGACCAGCTCCGGGGCCGCCAGGAGGAGCCCGGCGCCAAAGCTGCCTGCCAGCAGGCCCAGGAGGGCATAGGCGCCCACCCGGCCCACGGCATAAAGAGGGATATCGCGGGTTAGGGTGCCTTGGCTCCCGGAGCGCATGCCGAGCGCGGCACCAAGACCGCCGCACATGGCAAGGCAATGGCTGCTGCCCAAAAGGCCCACGGTGAAGGCCGCGAGGAGGCCTAAATCGTTCATGGGGAACGGCCCTCCTTGCCCTCGGCGAGGTCGTCGTCTTCGAGAATGCGGGCGGCCTCTCGGTCAAGATCGTCGAATTGCCCGCTATTCACAGCCCAGAGGAAGGCTTTCAGAGCGATCAGAATGAGTAGCACGGACAGGGGAATGAGCAGGATCAGACTTTCCATAGGCCCCTCCGGTGCTGCGCCCCATCCCGGGCCAGGCGCTGGGCATGCACCAGCACGATGAGGGAGCTCAGGGTCATGCCCAGGGCCGCGAGCCAAGGCGTCACGAACCCGGCGACGGCCAGGGGCACCGCGGCGACGTTGTAGCCGGCGGCCCACAGGAGGTTGCGATGGAGCCGGCGGCGCTGGCTGCGGGCGATCCCCAGGGCATAGGGGACGGTGCGCAGATCGCGGCGGAAACTGACGATGTCCGCAGCGTCCTGGGCGAAGCGCGATTCCGCACCCAAGGCCAGGGAGACTTCGGCGCCGCCCAACGCTGGGGCGTCGTTTAAGCCGTCCCCCACGTAAAGCACCCGTTCCCCTGCGGCGCGAAGGCGCGCCAGGGCTTCGAGCTTCGCCTCCGGGGTGGCGTCGCCTTCCCAGGTCTCGAGGCCCAGCTCCGCGGCCACCGCTGCGACGCGATCGCCGTGATCGCCACTGAGAAGCGCCAGCTTCACCCCCTGGGCGCGCAGGGCCGCGAGGGCCTCGGGCGCCTCCGGGCGCAGGGCTTCCTGGCTTTGGAAGCGAGCCAGGAGGGTCCACCCTGAAGGGCTTTCGGCATCGGCCCGGCTCAGCACCACACCGGTACCTTCGGTGCCGGCAAAGCGGGGCCGGCCCAGACGATAGGCGATGCCGTTGACGCAGCCTTCGACCCCTTCCCCGACCACCACGCGCTGGGCGCTCACCGCCGGCGCGGCTTCCGGGCGCGCCTGAAAGGCCCGAGCCAGGGGGTGATCGATATCCCGCTCTAACGCCTTGGCGAGGGCCCAGGCGGAGGCCGGGCCTTCGAGGCAGGACAGGGTGCCCGTGGGCTCCGTCAGCGTCCCCGTTTTATCGAGCACGACCCGGTTAATGGAGGCAAGGCGCTCCAGGCTGTCGCTCCGGCCCAGGCGCAGCCCCTGCTGACGCAGGGCAAGGGCACCGGTGGTCCGGGCCGCCGGGGTGGCCAGGGACAGGGCGCAGGGGCAGGCAATGATCAGCGTGGCCAGCACAATTTCGAAGGCCCGCTCCGGGGCTAGGACCAGCCAAAGGACGCCTGCGCCTAGGGCGATGAGCAGCTGAAAGGCGAAAAAGTGCCGAGCGATGCGATCCAAGAGGGGCGTTTCCCCACTCTGGCTTTTCCGCGCCCGGGCCAGAAGGGTGGGGAGGGCCGCCAGGCGACCTTCGGAGGCCCGTTGGCGTACGGTCAGGGTCAGGACCCCGTCGAGCACCGTGGCCCCCGCGGGGACCGCTGTGCCGGGGCTACAGGGCTGGGGCGCGGCCTCCCCGGTAAGATGATCAAGTCGAAGGGCCGCCGAGCCTTCCAGCACCAGGGCCTCGCAGGGCACGGTTTGGCCTGCGCTGACCAGGATGCGATCCCCGGGGGAAAGGTCCATGGGATGGAGCGTCTCCCGTGCCTCTTCCCCGGCCTCGCCGCTGCGCAGACGCAGCGCCGTTAAGGGGAGGAGGTCCTCGAGGGTCGGATCGCTCTGGGCAAACTGGTGCCGTAGCCGCGCTTCGGCGTAGCGCCCAGCAAGGAGGAAGAAGGTGAACATTACCAGGGAGTCAAAATAGACGTGGGCCCCCTGGGCCGTTCTTCCTGTGACGAGGAGGGCGATGCTAGCCCCGTAGGCGAGGCCAAGGGCCAGGGCCACGGGCACGTCCATGGTGAGCTGCTTCTGCTTCAGGGCGCGCCAGGCCCCCTGGAAGAAAGGGGCTGCGGAGGTGGTCACGAGCACCGTGGCCAGCACCGCCTGGGCCCAAAGAAGGAGCTGGCGGTAAGCGGGGGTGAGGTCGCTCAGCAGGTCGAGGTAATCCGCTAGGGACAGCATCATAATCTGCATGGTGATCAGCGCTGCGATGCCTAGGCGAGCCAGGCCCTTGCGGTGCTCCTTTCGGCGGAGCTCCGCGGCGGCTTCGCTCCGGGCCGGCGCGGCGTCGAAGCCCAGGGCACTTAGGCGTTCAGCGATGGCAGGTACGGCGCTTTCGTCGCCGGTCCAGCGCAGGTGGAGGCGCTCCGTCGCCAGCTGCACCTGGGCGTGCTGCACCGCCGGGAGGGTCGCAACGCCCTTTTCCGCAAGCCAAGCGCAGGCCGCACAACGCAGCCCGGAGAGGGCGAGGACGAGTTCCGCGTTCTCGCCATCCCGCGTGACGTAACGAGCAGCCACCTCCGGGCTGGCCCAGGCCGGCATCTCGGCCTTTGCCGCGTGCCCAAGGCCCGCCTCTCGAAGGGCGTAGTAACGATCCAGGCCCTGGTCCTTCAGCCAGTAGTAGGCGGCTTCGCAGCCATGGCAACACACGGGCTTGGCGTCGCCCTCCGCGGGGACCGTGAGCATCTCTCCGGGGGGAATGGGGAGCCCGCAGTGATAGCACCCTTCCGCCGTGGCGCTGGACGGCGAGATCTCGGAAGGGGCAGCGGCGCTAAGCGTATTCACGGCGCCGAGACCTCCCCGGGCGCTGGCCCGTCCTGCACCTGCAGTCCGAAGCGCTTTAAGCGCCAGCGCCCATCGGGCGGATAGGCGAGGAGCGTGCGCGTGCCCGCAAAGCGCGGCGCCACGGCTACCCAGCGTCCCGGGGCTACGGCCGGTGCAGACAAGCGCAGGTCCTGCGTCGCCAGCGTGGGGTGGGGCAGCTCAATCACCAGTTCCTCCGCCGCATCGAAGGGCGCTCGCTGCTGCGACACCATCACAAGCATGCGACCGGGGCCGCGTGCGCTGAGCGCGGCGCTCAGCCCTAGCGCTTCCCCTGCTTGTTCGGCGGTGAGATCGGCGTTAATGGCAAGGCCTGCCTTGTAGTAGTCGTCGCGCACCAGGTCCGTCGGGCCGTTGCTGGCGAGGGTGACAATCACCACTCCCATGATCACGGCGGCCGTGGGCATGCCTATGAGGAGCCAGAGAGCGGGGTTGGCGGCGAAGGCGGAGCGGCTCACGGCGTTTGCCCCGGTGCAAGGAAGCGAGACTCGCGGGCCACCCTAAGCGCCGCATCAGCGGTGTCCGTCAGGGTGAAACGCAATTCTTGATTGGGCGCAGCGGGGGGGGGTGCCAGGAGCCGGATGATTTCCGTGCGCACTTCCTGGCCTGCAAGCTCAAGGGTTTGGGGGCCGTCGATGGTCAGCTCGGGTAGTCCTGTCACGGCGAGGGTGACCGTGCGCGGGGCCCGATCCTTGTTGACCACGCGCACGGTATAGACGTTCTCGATGCGCAGGGCCCCGGCGTCCGTGGTGACGCGCCCATAGAGGCTGCCCCGATCCCGGAGCACCTGAAGCTCCAGGGGGACACGGTTCGCCGTGGCGATGGCCACGGTGCTGATCATGGCCAGGAGCACGGCGGCATAGCCGATGAGCCGGGGGCGAAAGGTTTTCGAAGGCTTACCTGCGAGGTCGTGCTCCGTGGTGTAGCGGATGAGGCCCCGGGGCTTTTCGAGCTTGTCCATCACCGTATCGCAGGCGTCGATGCACTGGGCGCAGCTGATGCACTCGTATTGCAGACCGTTTCGAATATCAATCCCCGTGGGGCATACCTGGACGCACAGGCTGCAGTCTACGCAGTCCCCGGCGCCCTCGGCGGCGCGCTTCTTCGCGCTTCGCGGCTCGCCCCGGGCCGCATCATAGGAAACGATGAGCGTGTCCGGGTCGAACATAGCGGATTGAAAGCGCGCGTAGGGGCACATGTAGAGGCACGCCTGCTCCCGCAGGATGCCCCCCATGAGGAAGGTCACCACGGCGAAGAAGCCCAACCAGAAGACGGTCCAGCCTGTCAGGGACCAGGTGGCGAGCCCCGCGAGGAGCGCGTCGATCGGGACAAACAGTCCCATGATGGACAGGGCCGTGGCTCCCGCGAGGAGCGTCCAGAGCAGCCACTTCAGTGCCCGCAGCCGGACCTTTTCCCCAGTCCAGGACGCCTTGGCTAGGCGAATGCGCTTGTTCCGGGAGCCTTCCACCCAGCGCTCGAGATCCATGAAGAGGCTAAACCACACGGACTGAAAGCAGACGTAGCCGCACCACACCCGGCCCAGCCAGTTGGTGAAAGTGAAGAGGGCAAAGGCGCCAATGATGAGGAGCCAGGAGACCAGCATGAAATCCTGGGGGAAGAAGGTGAAGCCGAACACCTGGAAATGGCGCGCGGGCAAATCGAGGCGCAGGAGGGGCTCGCCGTTCCAGCTGAGCCAGGGTAGAGCCAGAAGGAGGGCAAAGCCTCCCCAGCGAAGGGCGAGGCGCAGCTGGCTAAAGAAGCCCGGCACCTGCCGGACGTGAATGGGCTCATGGCTCGCGTAGAGGTCGATCTGCCGAGGGCCATCAAGCTGCGCCTTGCTCACGGTTCGCGATGCTCCCTTTTCCTTGGGGCGGGCTACTGTCCCGCCGCGGTGGAGGTGGCAGCGGCCCTCGCCCCTTTACTTAAGCTCAGGACATAGGCGGCGACGAGGTGGATGCGGGCATCGTCCAGCACCCCTTCGTGGGAAGGCATCTGTCCGTTCCGGCCATGGCGTAGGGTAAAGGCGATCTCATCGGCGGAGCCGCCGTAGAGCCAAATATTGTCCGTTAGATTTGGAGCGCCCAGGGCGATGTTCCCCGTGCCCGCGGGGCCGTGGCAAGCGACGCAAAACAGGCTGTACTTGGGGGCGGCCTCCGCGGCGAGGGCGGCATCGTGGGCTGCGCCGGAGAGGCTGCGTACGTACTGCGCCATGGCCCTTACCCCTTCTTCGCCGAGGGGCGCGGCCCAGGAGGGCATGGCCGCCTGCCGACCCTGGCGAATGCTCGCTTGGATTTGGGCCTCGCTGTTGCCCCAGAGCCAGTCATGGTCTCGAAGGTTCGGGAACCCATGGGCCCCTTGAGCCGCGCTGCCGTGGCATTGGGCGCAGTAGTTTCCAAAGATGCGCTGGCCCATGCGCATGGCCTTCCGGTCCTCCGTGAGGGCGAGGAGGGGCGTGTCGAGGTAGCGCTCAAAGAGAGGGTTGTAGCGCTCCGCCGCCGCGGCCACTTCCCCCTCCCATTGCCCCGTGCTGCTCCAGCCCAAAAGCCCCTTGAAGTTTCCAAGCCCCGGGAAAAGCGCCAGGTAGGCGAAGCTAAAGGCGATGGTCAAGAGAAACAGGTAGTACCACCACCGGGGGAGAGGTGTTTCCAGCTCCGCGATGCCGTCAAAGGTGTGGTCCTTCTCAAGGTGGGCCCCATCCTTCACTTCGCTTTTCCGCGTCGTGGTGAGCAGCCAGTAGGACCCCAAGAGCGTCCCGATGGTCACCACGGTGACAAAAATGCTCCAAAAGACGGTCATGGCGTGCGGGTCTCCGAATCCGTGGGGGAGTGGGTGTCCTCAGCATCGGCAAAGGGGAGCTTTGCCGCCTCGTCAAAGCGGTGCTTGCCGCCTCGGAATACCCAAAGGAACAGGCCAAGGAAGGTGAGGAGCATGGCCACGGTCATGAGACCGCGAAGCAGCGGCAGATCCATGCTTACCTCCGGCTCAGCAGGGTGCCGAGCTGCTGGAGGTAGGCCACCAGCGCATCGGCTTCAGAATGACCGGCGACGGCCCTTTGCGCGCCGGCCATGTCCGCGTCCGTGTAGGGCACGCCCACCGTGGCCAGAGCCTTCATCTTCGCGGCGGTTTCCTCGCCATCGAGGGTGCGCTCAAAGAGCCAGGGGAACGCTGGCATGGTGGATTCGGGGACCACGGCCCGGGGGTTGTAGAGGTGCGCCCGCTGCCAGTCATCGCTGTAGCGGCCGCCCACCCGGGCCAGATCCGGCCCCGTGCGCTTTGAGCCCCAGAGGAAGGGGTGTTCGTAAACGCTTTCCCCGGCCACGGAGTAGTGGCCGTAGCGTTCCGTTTCCGTGCGCAGGGGGCGAACCATCTGCGTATGGCAGACGTGGCACCCCTCCCGAATGTAGATATCGCGGCCCTCAAGCTCCAGCGCCGCTAGGGGTTTGAGCCCGGCCACGGGGGTGGTGGTGCTTTCGCTGCTGAAGAGCGGCAGGATTTCTACCAGACCGCCGAGGCTGATCACGAGGATGATCAGCGTCACCATGAGGCCGGTTTTGCGTTCGATCAGATCGTGGTTCATGCGGCGGCTCCTGCAGCGGCGCCGGCGGCGGCATCGGGGGCACTATCCGCGGGACGGGGGGCCTCCGGTGCCGGAACGGAAATGGTCTTCAGAACGTTGTAGCCCATGATGAGCATGCCCGTGAGGTAGATCAGGCCGCCGAGGGCGCGGACCAGGTAGCCGGGACCGCTCGCCACCACCGATTCCACAAAGGTATAGGTGAGGGTGCCGTCGTCGTTAACGGCGCGCCACATGAGCCCCTGGAGCAGGCCGTTGACCCACATGGAAGCGATATAGAGCACGGTGCCGACCGTGGCCAGCCAGAAATGGACGTTCACCAGGGCAATGGAATACATCTCGCCAGCGCGGCGTCCGGAGACCGCTGGAAGCATGTGGTAGATGGAGCCGATGGTCATCATGGCCACCCAGCCGAGGGCGCCAGAGTGAACGTGACCAATGGTCCAGTCCGTGTCATGGGAAAGCGCGTTGACGGTCTTGATGGCCATCATGGGGCCCTCAAAGGTACTCATCCCATAGAACGACAGGGACACCACGAGGAACTTCAGGATGGGATCGGTGCGGAGCTTATCCCAGGCCCCCGAGAGGGTCATGATGCCGTTGATCATGCCGCCCCAGGAGGGGGCTAGGAGTACCAGGGACATCACCATGCCCACGGACTGGGCCCAATCGGGCAGCGCCGAGTAGTGCAGGTGGTGGGGCCCGGCCCACATGTAGATCGCAATCAGCGCCCAAAAGTGCACGATGGATAGGCGGTAGGAGTACACCGGCCGGCCCGCTTGCTTCGGCACGAAGTAATACATCATGCCGAGGAAGCCGGCGGTGAGGAAAAAGCCTACGGCATTGTGGCCGTACCACCACTGGATCATGGCATCCATGGCGCCGGCGGGCACGTAGTAGGACTTCGTAAGCGATACGGGAATTTGAATGCTATTGAAAATGTGCAGCACGGCGATGGTGATGACGAAGGCCAAAAAGAACCAGTTCGCCACGTAAATATGCTGGGGCTTACGCCGGGCGATGGTGCCGATAAAGTTGATGGCGTAGGCCACCCAAACGATGGCAATGAGGATATCGATGGGCCATTCAAGTTCGGCATATTCGTGAGTGGTGGTCATGCCCAGGGGGAGGGTGATGGCCGCAGCCAGGATAACCGTCTGCCAGCCCCAGAAGGTGAACTTCGATAGGGCGTCGGAGAACAGGCGAGCCTGGCAGGTGCGCTGCACGATGTAGTAGGACGTGCCGATGAGCGCATTGCCGCCGAAGGCAAAGATCACCGTATTGGTGTGTAGGGGGCGGAGGCGGCCAAAGTGAAAGTATTCCCAGGGCGTATTGAGCTCGGGAAAGACGAGCTGGAGCGCAATGAGCACGCCCACGGACATGCCGATGATGCCCCAGAAAACCGTGGCCAGGGCGAAGGCCCGAATAATGCCGGTGTCGTATGGTTCGGCGCTGACCTGCGTATTCATGAGCCCGTAATCACCCCCTTTGTCCGCCGCTGCGCAAAGGCTACGCAGCTTCCATGGCTACTTTAGCGACGCCGGGGCCGAAGTCGCATGACTTAGGTCAAGGGCCCAGACGAGCGGTGCTTCTTGGCCTTCCATCGTGCGCCGAAGGAGCTCGGGTTTCAAATAAAAGAATAACGATATAGCTAATTAGAATATAAAGCGTCGCCCTTAGCCGTCGACCGGGGAAACTCGCTGGGGGATCGCGGTCATGGTCCTGCGGTAGCGGGCCGGCACGGTTCATGCTGCAATGTTTCGACATTCTTCTGCCGAGGTGAGTTTGTGGTTACCAAATGCGTTTTTCCCGTGGCCGGTTACGGCACTCGCTTTCTTCCGGCCACGAAGGCCATGCCGAAGGAAATGCTCCCCATCGTCAATAAGCCGCTCGTCCAGTATGGCGTGGAAGAGGCGGTGGAAGCGGGCATGCGAGATATCTGCTTTGTGACGGGGCGGGGCAAGCGCGCCATCGAAGATCACTTCGACGTGAGCTTCGAGCTCGAGACGCAGATCGCGGGCTCGGGAAAAGAAGCCGCGCTGGAAGGCATCCGCACGCTGATGGAGCAGGCCAGCTTCAGCTACACCCGGCAGAACGAAATGAAGGGCCTTGGCCATGCCATTCTCGTCAGCCGGCGCCTTGTGGGGGATGAGCCCTTTGGGGTGGTGCTGGCGGACGATCTCTGTTTGAACCCCGGGAGTGATGGGGTGCTGGCCCAAATGGCCCGGCTCCACGCCCAGTTCCGTTGCTCCATCGTAGCGGTGATGGAGGTTCCGCAGGAGGAAATCGGCGCCTACGGCGTGATTGCCGGGGAGGCCATCAGCGACGATTTGATCCGCGTCACGGACATGGTGGAAAAACCCGACCCCGCCGAGGCCCCGTCCAACTTGGCGGTGATTGGACGCTATCTCCTAACCCCCGACATCTTTGGACTCATCGAGAGCACGGAGGCAGGGAAGAACGGTGAAATTCAGCTTACCGACGCGCTCCGGGCCCAGGCTCAGCAGGGCTGCGTGATGGCGTACAAGTTTAAGGGGCGGCGCTTCGATTGCGGCTCCGTGCCGGGCTTTATGGAAGCCACCAACCACTGCTACGACACCTTCTTTAAGGGCGCCTAGCCCTGCTCGGATGGCGTGCTCGCCCCTAGGGACGAAGCACGCTCGGCGGCCGGGGCAGCTCCAGATCACAGCACAGCACCTGGCGCTGGCCGTCGCACAGAAAGCTTGCCGATAGGGTCTGGCAGGGGCCGCCATCGGGTAAGGAGAAGTAGGGGTCGCTCACCAGTAGAGCGCCGGGATGGGCGAGGGCCTGGCGGAAGTAAGGGCGGTGGGCCCAGCTCGCTCCCTCGGCCTGGGCCAGGGGCCAATAGCGCGAATCGCTGCGCGTCCCCGCCGGAGAGAGGTTTTCCACCAGCTGCTCCCCCTGGTCATTCAATACGTAGCAACGCAGCACCCCGGCTTCGTATAGCAGGGTGGCGCAGGCCGTCTCCAGCGCGTCTCCCGTGCGCAGGGCGGCGAGCGCCTTCTCGAAGGCGGGGAGGGCGGCCGGTCCGGCAAGAGGGCTTCCCCCGGTCGTAGGCGCGGGGGATGCCCAGGGCCACACGGCGGGGCCGCTCACAAGGTCCACAGGGGTATCCAACGCCCAGCGGAGCGCCTCCGGCTGGGTGAGACCTTCTAGCCCCACCATCGCACCACTTTCGTGCAAAAGCGTGATCAGTGCCCGAAGCTGTCCCAGTTTTCGGGGCGAGCCCTCGGCCGTGGGGAGGAAGGCGGCGTCGAGGGTCACGAGCTCCGGCGACCCCGCCCAGAGCAGCGCAAGATCCCCACGGTGGGGGGAAAGCCCTCGAACTTCCACGGTAAAGCCAAGGGCTCGATGATATTGGGCGAAGTCGGCGAGCACCGCTGCCTGGGCGCTATCGACGGACACGCTGAGCATGACTTCCGAAGGCGTGAAGCCATCGCTGGCGAAGAGATCCTGGGGCACGGGCGGCCAAAGCGTCGCGTCCTGGAGCGCCGGGCCGGGCACGGGCAACACCAGCCAGGCGCCGGCGCCCTTGTGGGTCGCCTGAAACTGCTGCATGTGAAGGGTCGTCACGGCAGCAGTCAGCTCGAGATCGGCCTCGCCCTCCAGGAAGGCGACGGTCTCAGCATCGCTCTGCACCGTGGCCCGGTAGGCCACAGGGCGCCCGTGGGCCCGGGAGATAAGCGGCGCAAAGCGGCTGCGAAGGCGCTGCCCCCGGTGGAGGAGGCTAAGCCCCGCGCCATCGTCCCGAAGCGTCGGCTGAAGGCTCTGGCCCAGGGGGTTCTGGAACAGGCTTTTGGTGGCGTCCCTTTCCATGTCTTGGCACTCTCTCCGTGGAGGGATGGTGATCCGGACCCGCGATAAGGATCAATAACACTCGTGTTAGCAATTGCCGCGCCAAGGTGGTCCTGCCTCGGTGGGCGACAGGGAGGACAGTATGGCCAACGGCGTTCCTACGCCCCTGGGGCACTACGGGCCCGATGCCCCCGTGGTGCTTGAGCAGCCTCTGCCCCGGGAAGCCCTTCCCACGCCGGCGCTCGTGCTTCAGCGCAGCGCCTTCGAGCGCAATCTGACCGCCATGCAATCTCTAGTGTCTGGCTACGGCTTGGGCCTTCGACCTCACGGAAAAATGCACAAGTGCCCTGAGGTGGCGCGGCGCCAGCTGGCTGCCGGCGCCCTCGGGCTTTGCGTAGCAAAACCGCGGGAAGCGGAGGTAATGGCCCGAGCCGGGGTAGGGCCCCTGCTCGTGACTTCTCCGGTGCTGGCCCCCCAAGCCCTCGATCGCATGATCGCACTTCGGGTAAGCGGCGCCGATCTTACGCTTGTGGTGGACAGCTTTACAGGCATCGAGGCCCTGGCTCAGCGTGCCGCTCAGGCCGGGGTGGTCATGCCCGTATTGGTGGATCTCGATCCGGCCATGGGGCGCACCGGCGTCGCCCCCGGACCCGAGGCCCTGGCTCGGGTAGAGGCCGTGGTCAAGGCGAAGGGCCTCGCTTTCCATGGCTTTCAGCATTACGCCGGCCAAGTGCAGCACATTGCGGAGGCTGGGGAGCGGCAGGCGGCTTGTGAGGCCCATCACGAGGCGGCGCGAGGCTTGGTGGCGGCTACGGAGGCGAAGGGCGTTCCCGTTGCCGTCTTCACCGGCGGTGGCACGGGCAGCGTTTTCTACGATGGCCCGGCGGGGCTCTACACCGACCTTCAGTGCGGTTCCTACGCCTTCATGGATCAGGAATATGGGGTACTTGAGGGCCCCGAGGGGACCCTCTTGGACAGCTTTGCAACGGCGCTCACGGTCCACAGCACGGCGATCAGCCAGCCTCGGGAAGGGGCCATTACGGTGGACGCGGGGCTTAAGAGCCTCTGGCCATCCCCCCTGCCCGCGGTGCTGGATCTTCCGGGGGCGCGCTATTTCTTTGCCGGTGATGAGCACGGGGTGGTGCGCTTTGGCGATGGCGGTGCCCTGGCCCTCGGGGAGCGGCTCCGCCTGCGCGTGTCCCACTGCGATCCCACGGTGAATCTCTACGACTGGCTTTGGGTCGAAAACGACGCCGAGGAGATCGTCGAAGCCTGGCCCATCGCCGCTCGGGGAGGCGCCTGGTAATGGCTTGGGAGAACTGGTCCGGGGCCCAGCACTTTCCCGAAGCCGAGCTAATCCCCTTGCCCTCGGAAGCGGCGGTGCAGCGCTGGCTTGCGGCGCCCCAGGGCTCGGGCGTGCGCCGGGTGGTGGGCGCCGGCCATAGCTTTTCCCCCCTCTGGGGTGCCGACGATGCCCTAGGCTCCCTGGAGGGCCTTGATGGTGTGGTCCTTGAGGACGGCCAGCTTTGGCTGGGCGCCGGGCAACGCTTGGCAGACCTGGGACCGAAGCTGGCGGCCCACGGCCTCGCGCTGGCGAATCAGGGGGATATCGATCGCCAAAGCCTCGCTGGCGCCCTGGCTACCGGCACCCATGGCACGGGTTGGGCCCTGCCGTCCCTAGCGGCCATGGTCACGGGTATGCGCCTGGTGGATGGGGACGGGCGGATCCACGTGCTCACGGGCCCTGAGACGTTAGATGGCACCCGTATTCACTTAGGCCTTTTGGGGGTCGTGACGGCCCTTGCCCTTCGCCTGCGCCCGGCCTACGGGCTGGCCGAGCGCAATGCCAAGATCCCCTTCGAGACCCTTTTTGAAGGGAATCACGCACGCTTCCGTAGCCAACGCCACGGGGAGTTTTGGTGGATTCCCGCGAGCGATGAAACGCTCTTCAAGCAGCTCCGGGAGATTCCCCTTGGTCGGTCCATAAAGCTCGACCCCTTGCCCTTCGGGGGCGAGGGGGAGCGTTGGGGGCCGGCTTGGCAGATCTTCCCAAGCGATCGGGACGCACGCTTTAACGAGATGGAATACTCCGTGCCCCTCGAGGCCGGGCCAGCCTGCTTCCGTGAGCTCCGGCAAGCGCTTTTGAAGGATTTCCCAAAGCTACCCTGGCCCGTGGAGTACCGCATCGTTGCCGGGGATCGGGGCTGGCTGTCCCCAACGCAGGGGCAGCGGGTGGCGGCGATCTCCGTGCACCAGGATGCACGCCGTCCCTATGGGCCGCTCTTCGACTGCGTTGAGCCGATCTTTCGAGCCTTCGGTGGCCGGCCCCACTGGGGCAAGCGCTTCTCCCTCGATCGGGCGGCCTTCGAACATTGCTATGGGAAAAACCTTGAGCGCTTCCGGGCCCTGCGCGGGCACTGGGATCCGGAGGGCCGCTTCCTCACCGCCGGCCTTGCCCCCATCTTTGGAGACACTGCCGATGTTTGAATGGTTCCTTGCCGGTGGCCCCACCATGGTGCCCCTTGCGCTGGCCTCCGTGCTGGCCCTCACTTTGATTTTTGAGCGCCTTCTGGCCCTCCGAGCCGAGCGGGTGTTGCCCGCCGCGCTGCGGGGCCTGACCGCGGAAACCCTGGCCCGGGTGGCCCCGGAGGCCCTGGGTACAAGTCCCTTAGGGCGCTTGCTCGCCGTGGCCCAGGCGCGGGGGCCGGGGGAGGGCCTCAAGGGGGCCCTGGAGCAACAGGCGGCGCAGGAGCTTCAGGGCCTCGAGCGCTATCTCACCCTGCTGGGGATTTTGGCCATGATCACGCCCCTGCTCGGCATGCTGGGCACGGTCCTGGGGATGATCGATGTGTTCTCCAGCCTCGATGCGCTCGAGGGCGGAGCCGGAGCGCTCCTCGCCGGCGGTATCGGCGCCGCCCTCATCAGCACCGCCACGGGGCTTACCATCGCGATCCCGGCGCTCATGGCCCATCGTCTACTGTCCCGGCGGGTGGATGAGCTGATGAACGCCCTGGAGCACTGCCTTGGGCCCTGGCTGCAACCGGAGCCGAGGCCTTGAGCTTTCCCCGCCGGCGCCTCGAGGCCCCCGCCCTGGAACTCGCGCCCCTCGTAGACGTGCTCTTCCTGCTTCTTGTTTTTTTTATGGTGGCGACGCGCTTCCCCGATCCTCCCGGGGCCCTCACCATCGAGCGCCCCGCGGTGAGCGCCCAGGGCGCCGTGCCCGAGCGCGCCGTGCGCTTAAGCCTCTCCGCGGAGGGGGCAGTGGCCCTGGAGGGCGCGCTCCTGCCCGAAGCTGCGCCCGCGCGCTTGGAGGCCCTCCGCCGGGCCGCCGCGGCGGGCCGCGGGGAGCTGAGCTTGGCGGCAGATCAGGGGGCCCCCCATGGCGAGGTCCTGGCGCTTTTAGCATTGGCGGAGCAGGCCGGCTTTTCATCCCTTAAGCTAGAAACCCAGCACACAGAGGAGGGCAAGCGTGCCCAACCCTAGCGGTCCCTTTCATATCGTGATTCCGGCGCGCTATGGCTCGAGCCGCCTGCCGGGAAAGCCCCTAGCGCCCCTCGGGGATGCGCCCATGGTGATCCAGGCTTGGCGCCGGGGCTGCGCCGCGGGGGCGGAAAGCGTGGTCATTGCCACCGATGATGCGCGCATTGAGGGCGTGGCCCGGGACTTCGGCGCCGAGGTGGTACTCACGGACCCAAACCATCCGTCGGGCACAGATCGTATCGAAGAGGTTTCCCGGGTGCGGGGCTGGGAGGATGACGCCATCGTCGTGAACTTGCAGGGAGATGAGCCCTGCGTACCCGCAGCAGTGCTGCGTCAGGTGGCTGCAAACCTTGAGCGCTCCGGCGCGGCCATGGCTACGCTCTGCGAGGCCATCACTCGCCCCGAGGCCTTTCGCGACCCCAATATCGTCAAGGTGGTTATGGATGAGGCGGGCGCGGCCCTCTATTTCTCCCGGGCGCCCATTCCCTGGCCCCGGGATCTCACTGCGGTTGAAGGCGAAAGGGCGCTACCCGCTCCGTGCTGGCGCCACCTGGGGCTCTACGCCTATCGGGTCGGCCTGCTGCGCCGCTTTGTGGCCTGGGCGCCGGCGACGCTCGAGCGCCTCGAGGCCCTTGAGCAGCTTCGGGTCCTTGCCTATGGTGAACGGATTCACGTGGCGGAGGCGTGCGAGGCCGTGCCCGGGGGGGTGGATACGCCCGAGGATTTGGCCCGCTTACAGGAAAGCTGGGTGGGGGAGAACGGATGAGTCAACGCTATGTTGTGGTCGTGAAAGCCGATTGCCCCACCTGCCAGCTCATCGCGCCGGTGCTCGAGGCCCTGGCTCCGCGGGAAACCGTTGCGCTTTGGACTCAGGATGATCCTGCCTTTCCCGCCGTGCCTGGCGTTCAGCACGATGTGACGCTGAAGGCCTCCTTCGATCTCGGCGTCGAAATTGTGCCGGCCCTCATCGCTTTCTCCGGGCAAGAGGAAGTCGCGCGCTGCGAAGGTTGGGAACGCGCGGCGTGGCAAAGCATTCTCGAGGACCCGACCCTCGGGGCAGAGCTTCCGGCCCTGCGCCCGGGCTGCGCCTCCCTGTCCGTCACGCCGCCGCACAGCGAGCGGCTGCGCGCGGAGCGCCTTGCCGCGCGGCGCGTGACCCTCGGGCAGGAGGAGGATATTCAGGAGGCGCTCTTTGATCGGGGCTGGAGCGACGGCCTGCCCGTGGTGCCGCCCACTCCAGAGCGGGTCGCTCGCATGCTGGAGGGCACCTCCCGGGATCCAGCGGAAGTGCTGGGGGATGTGCCTCCGAACTTGGTACCCGTCACCGTGGAGAAGGTGGCTATCAACGCCGTGCTGGCGGGCTGTAAGCCCGAGTACCTGCCCGTGGTGCTTGCCGCCGTGGAAGCGGCTCTTTTGCCGCCCTTTTGCATGCACGGCCTTCTGGCCACCACCTATTTTTCCGGTCCCATGGTGGTGGTGTGTGGTCCCCTCGCTAAGGCCATTGGCATGAATAGTCAGGGCAATGCGCTGGGGCAGGGGAACCGGGCGAATGCCACGATTGGCCGTGCGCTCCAGCTCGTGATTCGTAACGTTGGTGGCGGTCGACCCCAGGGGGTGGACCGGGCCACCCTGGGGAACCCCGGTAAGTACACCTTCTGCTTTGCAGAGGACGGGGACCCCAAGTGGTCCAATCTCAATGAGGACGCTGGCCTTGCTCGGAACGCCAACAGCGTGACCCTCTTCGCCGCCGATGGGGTGCAGGGCATCGTCGATCAAAAGGCCCGTACCCCTGAGCCCCTGTGCCGCTCCTTTGCCGAGGCTCTGAAGGTGGTCTCCCATCCCAAGATGGTGCAGGCGGCGGACGCGTTCCTTGTCGTGTCCCCGGAGCACGCCCGGGTCTTCCATGACGCCGGGTGGAGTAAGGAGGCCGTGATTAAAACGCTCCGCGACTATTTAACGCGCCCTGGGCAGGAGCTTGTTCGCGGCGCTGGCGGGATGGAGGAAGGCCTCCCACCGGCCCTGGCGGAGCGCAGCTTCGAGAAATTCCGGGAGGGCGGCCTGCGCCTCGTGCGCGCGGGGGGTGAGGCCGGCATGTTTTCCGCAGTGATAGGAGGGTGGGGGGCCAGCGGCACCATCGGCAGCAGCCCCGTAACCCATGAGATTCGCCTTTAAACAAAGGCCTTTAGAAGGAGCACAGCCATGAGCACTGGCTTGGTGGTGATGGACCCGACGGGGGAAAGCGCCCCGGCGGCCCGAACGCCGCTGCCCCTTCCCGCTTCCGTGGCGGGGAAGGTGGTGGGGCTTTTGGATATTTCTAAACCTCGCGGCGATGTTTTCCTCGATCACGTAGAAGGCAAGCTCAAGGCTGCCGGGGCTGAGGTGCGGCGCTACAGCAAGCCCACTTTTACCCGCCCTGCGCCTACGGCGCTGCGCCAGCAGATTGCCGAGGAATGCGACCTCGTTCTGGAAGCGCTGGCTGACTGAGGCTCTTGTACGTCGTGCAGTCTGCATGACCTGCGAGATCTTGATCAGCGTGGCGTACCCGGAGCCTTCCTGGCTTCTACGGCCTTTGTGGAGGCTGCGGAGGTGCAGGCGGAGGCGCTGGCGTTCCCAGCGCGGCGCTGCTTCGTACCCCATCCCATTCAGGACCGGACCGATGCGGAGATGGTGGGCTTGGCGGAAGCTGCCTGGGAGGAAATTCTGAGGAATTTGCAGGCACCGGAGTAATCCGGTGCCTGCGCATGCGCACCTTACTTCGGCTGCATCCGGATGCCGCCGTCGAGGCGAACGGTTTCGCCATTGAGATAGGTGTTTTCCATCATGTGCACAGCAAGGGCCGCGAACTCCGGAGCGTCCCCCAGGCGCTTGGGAAACTGCACCATGTCGATGAGGGGCAGGCGGACCTGATCGGGCGCGCCCATCATCATGGGGGTTTCAAAGATCCCCGGGGCGATGGTGTTCACGCGAATCCCGGTGCGGGAAAGGTCCCGTGCGATGGGCAGGGTCATGCCTGCCACCCCAGCCTTGGAGGCGCTATAGGCCGCCTGGCCGATTTGCCCGTCGAAGGCCGCGACCGATGCGGTGTTGATGATCACGCCGCGCTCGCCGTCTTCGTCGTCCGGGGTATTCTTCGCCATGGCTTCTGCGCATAAGCGAAGGACATTGAAGGTGCCGATGAGGTTCACGCCAAGCACGAAGTTGAAGGTCGCGAGGGGCATAGCACCATCCCGGCCCAGGGTCCGAGCGGCGGCGCCCACGCCAGCGCAGTTCACATTGATGTGGATGGCCCCAAAGGCCTCGAGGGTGCCGGCGATGGCAGCCTTTACCGACTCTTCATCGGAAACGTTCACAGCGAAGGCCTTTGCGGACGGGCCCAGGGCTTCGGCCGTGGCATTGGCAAGCTGCTCATTGAGGTCAAAAATGGCGACCTTGCCGCCCGCGGCGATGACTTTCTCGGCGGTGGCGCGACCCAGGCCCGAGGCCCCCCCGGTAATGACGGCAACTTTGTTCTCAAGCTTCATAAGGCCCATCTCTCCCTGTGGAATGAAAAACTGGCCCGCCCCGGCGCGGGGCGCGGGCGGGGGGCCTCAGTGTACCTTAAGCGGTTCCCCGCGGTGAGCGGACCCTCTCCCCCCGTTCTCCTCGATCTCTCGGTCCGCAATACGTTGGCCTTAGCCTGCCGTGCGGAGAGGGGGCGCACCCTTCGAAGCCGCAGCGACGCCCTTTTGGCTTGGGCGGAGGACGCCCCCGGGGGGCGCATCACCGTGCTGGGGGAAGGCTCGAACGTGCTGCTGCCACCGCGCCTTCCGGGGACGGTTTGGCATCTCGCGGCCCTAGCGCCCCGCTTTGAGCGCCATGGACGCGTCGAGGTATTTGGGGGGCTGCCCCTCGATGCGCTGGTGCGTGCGGCTTGTCAGGAAAGGCTTTGGGGTTTGGAAAACCTTAGCGCGATCCCAGGAACGGTCGGCGCTGCTCCAGTCCAGAACGTTGGCGCCTACGGCCAAAGCCTTGAGGAGGTGGTGGAAGCGCTCGAGGTGCTCGATCTTCGAACCGGGCAGTGCGCCTGGTGGTCGGCGAAGGACTGCGCCTTTTCCTATCGCGACTCGCGCTTTCGCCGAAGCCTCGGCGCCTATCTGGTGCTGACGCTGCGCCTGCGGCTGCATCGCAGCGGCCGTCCCGTGTTGGGCTACGCTGGGGTTGAAGCGCGGTTGGCGCAGCGCCTCTCTCCCAGGACCCAAGCGCAGCCGAGCGATCTCGCCCAAGCCGTGCGCGCTTTGCGCGCAGAAAAGCTGCCGGACTGGCATCGCCTTCCGAACGTGGGAAGCTTTTTTAAGAACCCCCAGCTATCTCCCGAGGCCTTTCAGCGGCTGTGCGCTCGGGCTCCGGAGCTTGCCTTGCGAGCCTTTTCGGCGTCGGGGGGCAAGGTGTCCGCGGCAGCGCTGATTCAGGGAGCGGGGTGGCGCGGTCGACGTAGGGGACCCGTGGGCATGGCGCAGCAGCACGCGCTGGTGCTGGTGAACCACGGAGGGGCGACTCGTGACGATGTAGACTGGTTGGCGGGGTCCGTGCAAGCAAGCGTCTACGCGCGCTATGGGGTGCGCCTAGAGCGAGAGCCACTGCACCTGTAGGAGAGGGAGCAACCGAGCCCCGGGCGGGGCTCGGCGCTTCTAGGCTTGCTTACTCCGCGGCGGCGCGTTGCTGCCGCGGATCGTTGGCCGCCCGGGCGCTTGGGATGGCCTCGAGGGGCGCGATGGGCTCTGGGGCCTTCGTCACCGCCGGACGCTGAGGCCGAGCCGGAGCGCCGTCCTCAATGCTCACCACCGGACGGGTGTCCTGCCCTGCATTCCGAGGGTCGTTAGCGGCTCGGGTGCCCGCTGGGGCTACGGTCGCCGGGGCCGCCGGGGCTGCTTCCACCGTAACCTCTGGGGCCGGAGCTTCCGACTCCACAGGGGCTTCAACGGTTTCCGTGGCGTCCGCCTCGAGGGCAAGAGCCCCCTGTGCGGGCTTGACCGGCTCGACGGCTTCTTCCGCCACGGGCTCGACGGCTTCCTCTGCCACGGGCTCGACGACTTCTTCCGCCACAGGCTCGACGGCTTCTTCCGCCACAGGCTCGACGGCTTCTTCCGCCACAGGTTCGACGGCTTCTTCCGCCACAGGCTCGACGGCTTCTTCCGCCACGGGCTCGAAGGCTTCTTCCGCCACAGGCTCGCCGGCTTCTTCCGCCACGGGCTCGAGGGCTTCTTCAGCCACAGGCTCGGCGACTTCTTCGGCTGCCGGTTCAGCGGCCAGGGCGGTGTCGGCCGCAGTCACGACGGCTGCAGGCGCAACTTCGGCGGCGATGTCGCTAGCGGCTTCCGCAGCGGTGTCGGTGCTGGCCTCGGTCGCGGTTTCCGTCGTAGCCGCATCGTCGGTGCGGCCTCGGCCACGACCGCGGCCACGGCGGGGCCGGCGACGGCTGTTTTCCGGCGGCACGTGGGCTTCCGTGGGTGGGGTGAGGTCGTCGTCATCGCTCAGATCAACGGCGCTTTCGCCGGCGTCGAAGTCGTCATCGTCCTCGGCGCCTTCGTCCTCGTAATCGTTATTGCCGTCCAGGTCCTGATTACCGTCTTGGGAACGGCGACGGCCCCGACCGCCCCGGCGACGGCGGCGACGACGACGGTTTCCATCGTCCTCCCCCTGGCCGTCGTTTTCCCCGACGTTATCAGCGTTCTCTTCGTTCTCAGCGCTGTCGTCGTTGGTGGCTTGATCGATTGCGTTCTCGTCGCTCGGGCGACGACCACGGCGACGGCGATTGCCCCGACCTTCCCGGGCCTGCTCACTGCTGTCCGTGCTGTCGTCGCTGGAGTTCTCATCCTGCGTGTTCGCGGATGGGCTCCGACGGGGGCGATCGCTGCGACGTCGATTTCGCCCGCCGCGGTTGCGGTTGCCACCGCGGTTGCGGTTCTCAGAGCTATGCTCTTCTTCTTTATCGTCCTGCTGAGTCTTGGCCTCTGAGGGCTCGGAGACCGCTGGGCTGCCGAAGAGGCCCTTGAACAAGCGGCTCAGGAAGCCGCCCTGGGGCACGGGCGTCGCCGCGGGGGCTGCGGGCGCTGCCGGAGCTTCCGCCTGGGCCTGCGCCGGCGCCGGCTGCTGGGGCGCCACGGACTTCACAATGGCGTCCTGGGCTTCGGGAATGGGCGGCGCTTCGTAACCGTTCTCCGTGCTGGCCTCGAGTACCGCTTCTGCCACCTCATGGCTTTCCTGGGACAGAAGGGCTTCCACCTGATCATCCCGGACCCGAACCACCTCAAAGTGGGGCGTTTCCATGTTGGGATTGGGAACGATCATGATTCGAACGCCGTTGCGGGCTTCGATGGCCGTGATGTCCGAGCGCTTCTCGTTCAAAAGGAACGACGCAATGGGCACGGGGACGATGGCGCGAACCCCCGCACTCCGCTCCTTCAGCGTTTCCTCTTCCAAAATCCGCAGCACGGAGAGGGCGAGGGAGCGCACGTTACGGATAACGCCTTGCCCCGTGCACCGGGGGCAGATGATGGCCGTGGTTTCCTCGAGGGAGGGCCGGAGCCGCTGCCGGGACATTTCCATGAGGCCGAAGCGGGAGATCCGTCCCACCTGCACCCGGGCACGATCCGCTTCAAGCGCATCGCGCATGCGGTTTTCCACTGCCCGCTGATTCCGGGAAGCGTTCATGTCGATGAAGTCGATGACGATGAGGCCGCCCATGTCCCGCAGGCGTAGTTGCCGGGCGATTTCTTCCGCAGCCTCGAGGTTCGTGTTGAGGGCCGTTTCCTCGATGTCCGCGCCCCGGGTGGCCCGAGCCGAGTTGATATCGATGGACACGAGCGCTTCCGTGGGATCGATCACAATGGCGCCGCCACTGGGAAGCCGCACTTCGCGTTGGAAGGCGGTCTCGATCTGCGTCTCAATCTGGTAGCGAGAGAAAAGGGGGACCGGATCTTCGTAGCGCTTGATACGGCTCTCGTAGCTCGGCATGACCTGCTGGATGAATTCCAGCGCCTGGCGATGGGCGTCGGCAGAGTCGATGAGGACCTCACCGATATCCTGCCGGAGGTAATCCCGGATCGCCCGAAGGATGACGTTGTTTTCCTGGTAGATCAGCTGGGGCGCGGGGTTCTCATCCACGGCGCGGCCGATGGCTTCCCAGATCTGTCCAAGGTAGTCGAGGTCCCACTGGAGCTCTTCGCTGCTCCGGCCCACACCGGCGGTGCGCACGATCACGCCCATGCCGTCTTCGATGGTGAGGCCGCTCATGGCGTCCCGCAGCTGATCCCGCTCTTCCCCTTCGATGCGACGGGAGATGCCGCCAGCGCGAGGATTGTTCGGCATGAGGACGAGGTAGCGACCGGCGAGGGAGATAAAGGTGGTGAGGGCCGCACCCTTGGTGCCGCGCTCTTCCTTATCAACTTGGACAATGAGTTCCTGCCCTTCCTTCACCAGCTCGGAAATGCTGGCCCGGCCTTCGCCGTTTCCGCCTTTCTTTTGGAAGTACTCCTGGGCAATTTCCTTGAGGGGGAGGAAGCCATGGCGCTCGGCGCCGTAGTCGACAAAGGCCGCTTCGAGGCTGGGTTCTACCCGGGTGATGCGCGCCTTATAAATGTTGGCTTTGGTTTGAACCCGCATGCGGGATTCGATATCGAGATCGTAAAGTTTTTGCCCATCAACCAGCGCAACCCGAAGTTCCTCGGGTTGGGTGGCGTTAATCAACATCCTTTTCATGCTGTGCACTCAAGTGAGGGCGTGGCGGGGCGGGCGTTAGGGTAGGGCTCAGGCTCGATGGCGAGACCACGGTTTGCAGGGGCTAGGCGGCGCCATGGGGGCGCGGCTTTGGGCCTAGGGGGCGAAAACCCCCGAACTGCGCGAGACTTAAGCTGTCGCTTCTTAGCTTCGCTTACCGGCGGCCGCGGCTCATCGCGGCCTGCGCACTATCCTTGACGCCGCGCAACCTTGCGCCAGCGCGTGTACTCTTCATTGATCGATAGCGCTTTAAGCATCGCTATCGGCGTAGCCGGACTTTTCTTGCCCGGCGTGTTCCATTCCGACGCGGCGCGTGGGCGCTCGGCGGCGGCGGGTCAGGCGAACACGGGGCGGCTCTGCGATCCCAGGGGAGCGAGCGCCGCGGCTGACCTTGAGGCGAGGTTAACAGGGTTTTTTAAGTGACTCAATCAAAAGGGAAAAGCAATCATTCCGGGGGTGGCGAGCGTCACAGCGCCCGGCTGTACGAGATTGAGTCCGGGGAGGGAGGGCAGCGAGTCGACAATCTGCTGCTCCGGCTCCTAAAAAACGTCCCCAAGAGCCGGGTTTACGCCATGGTTCGAAAGGGCGAGGTACGCCTCGACGGGGGCCGGGTGAAGGTCACCACCCGGGTGCAGCCGGGGCAGAAGCTGCGCATTCCTCCGCACCAAACGGCTGAGCAAGGTCCCGAACCCACGGTGCCCGAGGCGCTCCGGAAGCAGGTGCGGGAAGCGGTGATTTTTGAAGATCGAGACGTGCTGGTGCTAGGGAAGCCCCCGGGGCTTGCTGCCCATGGGGGCAGTGGCGTGCGTTTCGGGGCCTTGGAAGCCCTAAGCCCCTGGCCGGAGGCGCCGGCCCTGGCGCTGGCGCACCGCCTGGATCGAGACACTTCAGGCGTTCTGCTGCTGGCCAAGCGGCGGGCGGCGCTGCGCCACTTGCAGCAAGCCTTTCGCGAACGCACGGTTAAAAAGCGCTACCTCGCGGTGGTCGCGGGGGCTTGGCCGGCGCATCTGAAGCGCCTAGAGGCGCCCCTGGAGCGGGTGCTGGCTAGGAACGGGGAACGCTTTGTTCGCGTATCCCAGGCGGGTAAGCCCGCCCGAACGGAGGTTTCCGTGGCCGAACGGCTGCCCGGGGCGACTTTGCTGTCTCTAACGCCGGAAACGGGGCGCACCCATCAGCTTCGGGTTCACCTGTCCCATGCGGGCTTTCCGATTCTGGGAGACGAGAAGTATGCGCCGACGGCGCTGCGCAAGGCCTTGGGGGCCGTGCCCGTCCCGCGGCTGGCGCTTCATGCTCAGGCGCTGACCGTGCCCGCCCGGGACCCGGAGCAGGCGCCCTGGCATTTCGAGGCCTCCCTGCCAGAGGATCTCGAGGCTCTGCTTAGGGCCCTTCAGGCGCAGGACTAGGCGACCCCCAGGAAGTGGTGAGGAGGGGGTAGCCAAGCTCCGAGGTGAGGCGATGGAGCAGGTTAAGGGGCAAGCCAATGAGGGCTGAGGGGTCAGCCCCTTCCCAGGCCTCGAGGAGCACCGCCCCCAGCCGCTCGGAATACAGGGCGCCGGCGGCATCCAGGGGCTGTTCCACCGCGAGGTAGCCGTCGAGCTCGGCATCCGAAAGCTCGGCGAAGCGCACTCGCACCGGCGCGGCGCCCTGGGCAAGGGCCCCGGTGCCGCTGTGCACCACCGCCAGGGCGCTTTCGAAGGTGATCCATTGGCCTCGGCTGGCGAGGAGCTGACTCCGAGCCTTAGCCAGCGTTCCGGGCTTGCGCAGGAGACCGGCCCAGCTGGCTGCCACGGCTTGGGCCTTCGCCAGGGCGAGGCGCTGGGCCCGCTGGGCGGGGCTTTCCCCAGGGATGGGGGTTTCATCCACCGCGCTGTCGCGAGTTTCGAAGGGGGCGCCGAGGCGTTCGAGGACCTTCGCACGGTGAGGGGATCGGGAGGCCAGCACGAGAACAGGGAGCACGACGCCAATTCCTGAGTTTTTGCCTGAAAGCTCAAAAGCTTAACACGACGAAAGGAGGGCTCTGGGCCTTTGACAGGATCGGGGGGCATCCCTATGATTGCGCGCCTGTTTCCCCGGGGGCACGCGATCGTGGTACTGGAACCCTACCGCCTGGCCCGAGAAGACGCTCATTACACGGTTCAGGTCTCCCTTTCCGAGTTTCCGCGCATCGCCCAGGCTTTGGGAAATGAGGGGGAGGGCGGTGCGGTGGCCGTGGACGTTCGCTTCTTCCGCGATGAGGAAGGGCGCGCGTGCGCTGAAGGCACGGTAACGCTCGACGGTTTCCAGCGCTGCGCGAATTGTGAGCGGAAGGAGCCGCTGGGTCTGACCGCGGAGGTGGCCCTGGTGGTGGTTCGGGACGAGATGGCTCAGGGCCTCTACGCCGGCACCCGAGAACCGATCACGCTTGAGGGAAAGAAGGTTCCCCTGGCGGAAGTATTTGAGGATGACTTGCTTCTGGCCTTGCCGGAGCGGCCCTGCGCGGTGCGGGAGGCGCCATGCCCCCACGCTCAAGCACGGTGGGCCGCGGTGCAGGATCAGGGCGCGCCGGAGCCGGCGCCGAAGCGGGAGAACCCCTTCGCCGCCCTGGCGCAGCTGAAGGGCGGGCAAGAGCCCAAGAATTAGTTTTTTTGTCGGCGGGAGCCGACTTTATCGTGAAGGAGTAGGCAGTCCATGGCCGTTCAACAAAATCGTAAAACCCGTTCCAAGCGTGGCATGCGTCGTTCCCACGACGCCCTTTCCGGGCCCACCCTGTCCACGGAAGCCACCACCGGGGAAACGCACCGTCGCCACCACGTATCGGCGGACGGCTTCTACCGCGGTCGTAAGGTCACCAACGGCAAGGACGACTAGGTCCCTCCATGGCCTATGCTCTGGTTTTTCCCGGTCAGGGGGCGCAAAGCGTTGGCATGCTCGACGCCCTCGCGGAGGCCCACCCGGTGGTTCGGGAGACCTTCGCGGAGGCGAGCAGTGCCATCGATCTCGATCTTTGGCGCCTCGCTTCTGAGGGGCCGGCGGAGCTCCTCGATGCCACGGAGCAGACCCAGCCCGTTCTTTTGACGGCATCCATCGCAGCCCTTCGGGCCCTAGCAAGCCAGGGCGCCCTCGCGCCTGCAGCGGTCGCTGGCCACAGCCTTGGGGAGTACGCCGCCCTCGTGGCCGCGGGCACGCTAAGCCTGAGCGACGCTGTGCGCCTCGTTCGCCGGCGCGGCTTACTGATGGCGGAAGCGGTTCCCGCAGGGCAGGGGGCCATGGCGGCCATTCTTGGCCTCGACGACGACGCCATTGCTGAGGCCTGCGCAGAAGCTGCGGGGGACGAAGTGGTCTCCCCGGCCAATTTCAATGCGCCGGGGCAAATCGTGATTGCGGGGCACAGCGCTGCCGTGGAGCGCGCCATCGAGGGGTGTAAGGCCCGCGGGGCAAAGCGCGCCATGGGCCTCCGGGTGAGCGGCCCCTTTCATAGCGCCCTTATGGCGCCGGCGGCGGAGGCCTTCCGCGCGGATCTTGAAGCCGTTAGCTTTCAGCCCGCCACCGTTCCCGTTTATCAAAACGTGACCGCCGCGCCGACGCAGGATCCCACGGCGCTCCGGGATCAGCTGCTGGTGCAGCTCTCCGCGCCGGTGCAGTGGACGCGCAGCGTGCAAGCCATGGGTGCCGCCGGTCTGACGGCCGTGGTTGAGTGTGGCCCGGGGGCCGTGCTGGCGACCATGGTGCGCCGTATCGATAAGGCCCTGGCTTGCTATGCGACGGGTACCCCGGAGGCGCTGGATAAAACCCGTGAGGCCCTGGAGGCAGGCTTGTGAGCGAGGCGCGCGTCGCCCTGGTGACCGGGGCCAGTCGAGGCATCGGGGCAGCCATTGCCCAAAAGCTCGCCGCCGAAGGCTATCGGGTCGCTGGCACCGCCACCTCGGAGGGAGGCGCTGCAGCCATTACCGAAGCCCTTGGGGAGGGGCATCTCGGCGTGGTCATGGACGTGCGTTCGGAAGACTCCGTTGCCGCGGCCCTGGGGGCTGTGGAGGCGGCGCTGGGAACGCCCGTGGTGGTCGTTAACAACGCCGGGATCACCCAGGACAACCTCATGCTGCGCATGAGCGCGGAACAGTGGGCGTCGGTGATTGATACCAATACCAACGGCCTCTACCGAGTGACCAAGCCGCTTCTCCGGGGCATGATGAAAGCCCGCTTTGGACGCATCATTAACGTCTCTTCGGTGATCGCGCGCCGGGGCAATGCCGGGCAAGCGAACTACGCCGCCTCCAAGGGTGCCGTGGAGGGCTTCACTCGAGCCCTTGCTCAGGAAGTGGGCAGCCGGGGCATTACGGTGAATGCTATTGCGCCGGGTTTTATCGAAACGGAAATGACCGCCGCGCTCGACGAAGGGGTGACGGAACAGCTTCGATCAGCCATTGCGCTTGGGCGCTTTGGGGGTGCGGAGGAAGTGGCAGCCCTCGTGGCGTTCCTTGCAAGTGAGGGAGCGGGCTATATTACGGGGGAGACGATCGCCATCAACGGCGGTCTGTACATGAATTAGAGGCATCGCGCCAGCTTGAAGGGCTTTAAATCGTTCCACTAAAATTGCGACGCATCGTGGCGCGAAACTGATCTGTGAGCAGCTGGGGGTTAAGGAAGACGAAGTCAATGACGACGCTTCCTTCGTTGAAGATCTTGGTGCCGATTCCCTCGACACCGTGGAACTCGTGATGGCTCTCGAAGAGGAATTTGAAACGGAAATTCCCGACGAGGAAGCGGAAAAGATCACGACCGTTCGCGAAGCGATCGATTACGTCCTAGCGCACCAGTAAAAAGGTACGCTGCGCGACCTCATGCCGGGGAGGGATGGGGTCGCCGCTAGGTTGCGCCCACAAGCGCGCTTAGCAGCCTATTTGTCCGTCCGCGCCCTGCTCTGGAGCCTCTCCAGAGCTTCGCTGTGGCGTTCACAGGAGACCGACCATGAGCGGTAGACGAGTCGTGGTAACCGGCCTAGGAATGGTGTCGCCCCTTGGGCTCGACGTGGTCAGCTCCTGGTCTGGCATCCTTGCCGGGAAAAGTGGCGCGGCAACCATCGAAACTTTCGACGTGAGCGACTACAGCGTCCAGTTTGCAGCGACGGTAAAGGGCTTTGATCCCACCGTTTGCATGGAAGCAAAGGAAGCACGGCGCGTTGACGTTTTTGTGCAGTATGGGATGGCAGCGGCCTGTCAAGCGATGGAAGACGCAGGGCTGACGGAGATTCCGGAAGCGGAAGGCGATCGCTACGGCGTGGCCATCGGCTCGGGCATCGGCGGCATCATGACCATCGAAAAGACCCACGAGACCCTACTGAAAAGCGGGCCTCGTCGGGTTTCTCCGTTCTTCGTCCCGGGCAGCGTCATCAACATGATTTCCGGGAATGTCTCGATCCGCTATGGCCTTCGGGGTCCCAACATCGCGATCGTCACCGCCTGTACCACGGGTACGCATAACATCGGCATGGCTGGTCGCCTCATTCGAGACGGAGACGCGGATGTAATGGTGGCGGGGGGTGCGGAAATGGCGACGTCCCCCGTGCCCCTTGCGGCCTTCTCCTCCATGAAGGCGTTGTCTGCTCGCAACGATGATCCTGCGGCAGCGTCTCGCCCCTGGGACCGGGATCGGGATGGGTTCGTCCTTGGGGACGGGGCTGGGGTTCTCGTTTTAGAGGAATATGAGCACGCCAAGGCGCGGGGAGCGACGATCTACGCCGAGCTCGCGGGCTTTGGTATGAGCGGCGACGGCTATCACATCACCAGCCCCCCGGAAGACGGTGCGGGGGCCGTGGCCTCTATGAAGAACGCGCTCCGCTCTGCGGCCATGGATCCCTCGGAGGTGGGCTATATCAATGCTCACGGGACCTCCACTCCCCAGGGGGACATCGCTGAGACCCGGGCTATTAAGACCGTATTTGGCGATAAGCCGAACCTGGCGGTGAGCTCAACCAAATCCATGATTGGGCATCTTCTCGGCGCTGCGGGCTCGGTGGAAGCGATCTTTAGCGTGCTCGCGATTCGCGATGGCGTCCTGCCGCCGACGATCAATCTTGATAACCCCGATGACGCCTGCGATCTCGATTACGTTCCGGGAACGGCGCGGGAAGTGCCTGTGAAGGCGGCGCTCAGTAATTCCTTCGGTTTCGGGGGCACGAACGGCACCCTGATCTTCCGCGCCGTCGATTAAGGACCGTGGGGCAT
Organism: Gammaproteobacteria bacterium; assembly: GCA_009919975.1. Lineage (GTDB taxonomy): Bacteria > Pseudomonadota > Gammaproteobacteria > Pseudomonadales > Azotimanducaceae > Salivita. The sequence goes on along the minus strand of RGAU01000003.1, from coordinate 3,044 downwards.
CGGTGGCGCCAAGGTGCCCTGATGCTCGGGCTCCTTGGGCTCGTTAGTCTTCTGTTCCTCGGTGCCGGGACCTGGCTTCTGCGCCAACCCCTGGCCCTAGAGGGCTCCCTCTGCTTTGACCTTAAGCCGGGCGCGGCCGGGCCCCAGCTGCAAAAGGTGCTGAAGGCCCAAAGTGGCCCCGCGGAGCGTTTTGCCCTTCGCCTCTACCTTCGCCTAAGCGGCGTGGGAAAAACGCTCCAGGCGGGAGAGTACTGCCTGGACTCCGGCGAAACCCTCCTTTCCACCCTCGGGAAGCTTCGCCGCGGCGCGGTGCACGAGCGGACCCTGCGCATCGGAGAGGGGTGGACCCTTCGGGATTTAGAGCGTGCGCTGCGCGCAGCGGAGCGCCTCGATCGGGCAGACCTCGGCGCCACCTGGGTGGAGCGGGCGGCCCAGCTCGGCCGAAGCGGCAGCCTCGAGGGGCGCTTTTTTCCGGACAGCTATCGTTACCTTGCGGGCACCTCGGCCCTGAGCTTGCTGGCCCAGGCTGCGGCGCGCATGGATGAGGCCCTGGGGAAGGCCTGGGAGGGCCGGGATCCGGACCTGCCCCTTAGCGCTCCCGGGGAGCTACTTACCCTTGCTTCGCTCATCGAGAAGGAAACGGGCTTCGCTCCGGATCGCCCCCGAGTGTCCCGGGTCTTTCACAACCGCCTAGGTGAGGGAATGCGCCTGCAAACGGATGTGAGCGTGATCTATGGCCTAGGCGCCGCCTTCCATGGTGATTTGACCCGCGCCGATTTACGCCGCGACACGCCCTACAACAGTTACCGACGAGCGGGGCTTCCGCCCACGCCCATCGCCTTTCCCGGTGCTGCAGCCCTCAACGCCGCGGCCCATCCGGAACCAGGCGCCTGGCGCTATTTTGTGGCTCGCGGCGACGGAACCTCGGTCTTTTCCGTTACCCTAGCGGATCACGAAACGGCCGTGGATCGCTACCAGCGCCAGGGCGCGGCAAAGGGGACAGCGCCATGAAGCGGGGACGCTTTATCACCCTCGAAGGCGGGGAAGGGGCGGGCAAGAGTACGCAGCTGCAAACCGTGGCCGCCTGCCTTACGGCGGCGGGCATTCCCTTTTTGACCACCCGGGAGCCTGGGGGCACGCCTCGAGCCGAGGCCATCCGGGGGCTGCTCTTGAGCCCCGGGGAAAGGGAGCCCATGGCCTCGGAGACCGAGCTTTTACTGATGTTCGCGGCCCGAGCGCAGCATGTGAAGCAGCGCATCGAGCCGGCCCTGGCGGCCGGGACCTGGGTTCTGTGCGATCGCTTCACCGACGCCACCCGGGCCTACCAGGGCGGGGGGCGCGGCCTCGACCTTTCCCAGATAGAGACGCTCGCCGCCTGGGTGCACGGGGACTGCTGGCCAGATCTGACGCTTTTGCTGGATGTGCCGGCGGCGCAGGGCCTGGCCCGGGCGGAAAAGCGCAGCGCGAAGGACCGCATTGAGCAGGAGGCATTGGCCTTTTTCGAACGGGTGCGTGCTCATTACCTGGCACAGGCGTCGGCAGAACCGACGCGCTTTCGCGTCATCGATGCGGCCCTCGCGGAGGTTGCGGTCACCGCGCAGGTGACGGCCGCGATGGAAGCCTTTCTCGCCCAGGAGGGCGCCCATGACTGACGCCCCCGTTGCGCCCTGGCATCGGGGCTCCTGGGAGCGGCTCCTCGGCCTTCATGCGGCGGGGCGCCTGCCCCATGCGGTGCTTCTGCCCGGCCCTGCGGGCTGGGGCGCAAGCTTCTTCGCCCGCCAGCTGGCCCGGGCTCTGCTGCAGCGGCCACTGCTACCCGCAGACCATTGGCTTCAGAGTGCCGGCGAGGACGAGGATTTACGAACCCATCCCGATGCGCGGCTGGTGGAGCGGGAAGCGCCCCGGGAAGGCGCTGCCCCGCGGGCTCAGCTCACCATTGAGCAGATTCGCCATCTCGGTGGGTTCCTCGAACGCACGGCCAGCCAGGGATCGGCGCGGGTGGTGGTGCTGGAGCCCTTCGAAGCCTTGAATGGGGCTGCCGCCAATGCCTTTCTAAAGCGCCTAGAGGAGCCGGGCCCGGGGGTTCACCTGCTGCTCGTCAGCCATGCGCCGGGCCGTCTTTTACCCACCCTGCGCTCCCGTTGCCAAAGCTTTCCCTTGGCCCCGGGCACGGAGGCGGAGGCGCTGGCCGTGCTTCAGCAGGCGGGGATCAGCCCGTCGGAAGCCGCTAGGCGCCTGGTGCTGGCCGGGGGCGCGCCGGGGAAGGCCCTTGAAGAAGACACGACGGCCCGCCTGGCCCTCGATGAGCCCGTGCGTCAGGCCCTGGCTTCCGGAGATAGCGGACCGCTGCTGGCCTTTCCTCCGCGCCTCGATGCGGCGGGGCAGCGCGCCCATGCCAGGGCGGTGATTGATGTGCTTCGGGTTCATACTGCGGAGGCGCTTCGGGAGGGGCTCGCTCAGGGCGTGGATCGACGACTTATGGGGCGCTATGAGCAGCTTGAAAGCGCCCGGCGGAAGCTGGAGAGCAGTGCCAACCCCAGCCCCTCGCTGCTTCTTGAGGAGCTTCTCCTTCCCCTTTCGCGCTAGGGCTAGCCTGCGTTTTCCGTGGCCGGAGCGCTCAGGAAGGTTTCCAGCTGATCGGCGAGGCCGGAGCAGGCCTGAGCCTGGACCCGAGCGATGATGGGCACGGGGACAACCATGGCCGGCATGTAGGAGGTGCCATTGGCGTCGCTGGAAATGCGTCCCAAGGATTGTTGCGTTTTCAGGTCCCACACCGTCGCCTCGTAGGAGGCATCCCGGGCCCAGGTCACGAAGCCGAAGCATCCGCCGCCCCCGGGGCTGATGGTGCAGGTCATGGACCCCGCCTGGTCCGTGGTGTTGGTCGCGCCGTCCACCCAGATCATGTAGCGAACACCCAGATCGTCGATGCGCTTGGCGACCGCTTCGTTGGCGAGCAGGGTGGGTAGATCGGCGGTGCCCAGGGGTGCCGTGCGCGGTTCAAACCAGGGGTAAAGGGCGTCGATGAAGGCCTCTTCCGGCAGCAC
>RGAU01000200.1 GCA_009919975.1 Gammaproteobacteria bacterium | reverse complement strand
GAGATCGGCGGCGCGAAGGCGGCGGAAGTTCGTGAGTTCCCCGCGGCCGGCCATGGCCTCATAGGCCTCGTAGCGGGCTTCGAAGGCGGTGCCCGTGAGGTCGTGGAGATCCGGCGTATCGCTCGGGGAGAAGAGAGTCCAGGCGCCGTCTTCCATGACCCGCTTCATGAACAGGTCAGGGATCCAGTTCGCCGTGTTCATATCGTGGGTGCGGCGGCGGTCGTCGCCGGTGTTCTTCCGAAGCTCGAGGAATTCCTCGATATCCAGGTGCCAGCTTTCCAGGTAGGCGCAGACCGCCCCCTTCCGCTTGCCGCCCTGATTCACGGCCACGGCGGTGTCGTTGACCACCTTCAAGAAGGGCACCACGCCCTGGCTCTTGCCGTTTGTGCCCTTGATGTAAGCGCCCATGGCCCGCACTGGCGTCCAGTCGTTGCCGAGGCCGCCGGCAAACTTGGACAGCATGGCGTTGTCGTGGATGGCGCCAAAGATGCCGTGGAGATCGTCCGGCACCGTGGTGAGGTAGCAGGAGCAGGGTGCCGGCGTTGAAGAGCGTGGGCGTCGACGACATGTAGTCGAAGGACGACAGGAGCTCGTAGAACTCGATGGCGCGCGCTTCCCGGTTCTCTTCCTGAATTGCGAGGCCCATGGCCACACGCATAAAGAAGCACTGGGGCAGCTCGATGCGCGTTTCCTGGGAGTGCAGGAAGTAGCGGTCGTAGAGCGTTTGAAGCCCGAGGTAGGTGAACTTGAGGTCGCCCTCGGCCTTGAGGGCCTTGCCGAGGTGGTCGAGGTCGAAGCGGGCCAGCTCCGGGTCGAGCAGCTCGAGCTCCACGCCACGCTGAATGTAGGCGGCGAAGGCCGGGGCGTAGAGCCCTTCCATCTGTCCCTGGGTGGCGGTGTAGTCGCCTTCGGGGGCGTCCGCGCGGCGCACGTCCAAGAAAGTGAGGGCTTCCCGGCGGAGTTCGTCGGCGAGGAGGCGCGCCGTGGCGTAGGTGTAGTTGGGCTCTTCCTCCACCAGGGTGCGGGCGCTGATCACGAGGGAGGTGCCCACGTCGGCCTGGGAGATGCCGTCGAACATGTTCTTCAGCGCTTCGTCGAGAATGCGCTGCCCATCCACCCCTTCAAGGCCCTGGCTGGCCTCCTGGACCACCACGCGGAGGCGGTCGACGTCCAAGGGTTGGGTGGTGCCGTCATCGAGGGTGACATTGATGCCCGTATCCCGGGGCACCTCTACGGCGTCAACGGCGCGCTCTGCCTCCCGGGCCTGGGCGCGGGATTCGCGGTAGAGCACGTAGGAGCGAGCCACGCGCTGTTCCCCGGAGCGCATGAGGGCCAGTTCGACCTGATCCTGGATGTCTTCGATGTGCACCGTGCCGCCGGAGGGCATGCGGCGCTTAAAGGTGCCCGTGACCTGGCTGGCGAGATCGGCGACGAGTTCGCGGATGCGGGAGCTGGCAGCGGCGTTACCGCCCTCCACGGCCAGGAAGGCTTTCGTTATCGCCACGGCGATTTTGCTTTCGTCGTAGCTGACCACCGTGCCGTTGCGCTTGATGGTGCGTAGCTGCCCCGGCGCCGTGGCGTCGAGCGTCGAACGCTGAGTAGCGGGCCTCGATCCTGCCCCCAGGGCCCCGGCAGCGGGTGCGGTGGTGCCGTAAGCGGTTTGCGATTCAGTTTGCATGGTGCCATTGCCCCCAAAGAATTCACCGTCGCTGGGCTTGCCGTGCGCTGACCCGTGACGAATATCAATATGTTGTGTCTAGCGTTCTGTCCTCGCCCGTCGCCTTGGGGCCAGCCATGCTTGGGACCATAAGCCCCAGGCCCTGCTGCTTTGCCGTTCTTTTCCGCCCCTGTCTAGGCAGCTTCGGCGGATTTTGGAGGCAAAAGGGCTCCATGCCACTCAAGACGAGGAACCACTGTAGACGCTAGATATGGGGGAGTGCAAGGCACTTCTGCCCCATATACAGGGGTTTTTCCACAGGCCCTGTGGATAACCCCGCTGACCCGCTCACAAAAGCTGTGGATAACCACGCTAAGGCTTCAGATTTTCTACATTTTCTTTTCTTTCCCACCTCGGCCTAGGGGCGACGCAGGAATAGAAAAAGTGTACCGCCGCTAGATATGGTATGTATACCTATACAGTAACCGCTCGTCGAGTGACCCGGTAGCATCGACGAAAAGCGCACGCTGGCGCGCTTCGGCGCCCGGATAGGGAAGGGGAGAGAACGCAATGCGACCGATTTTGGCACTCGATCAGGGGACCTCCAGTTCCCGGGCGATCCTCTTCGATGACGCCGGCGCGGTGCTGGCCGTGGCCCAAACCCCCTTTGCCCAGGCCTACCCCGCCGATGGTTGGGTGGAGCACGATGCGGAGGAGATTTGGCAGACCACCCTGGCCGTGGCCCGGGAGGCCCTCGCCAAGGGGGGCGTTGCGGCTCAGGACCTGTTGGCCGTCGGCATCACCAATCAGCGGGAGACCACGGTGCTCTGGGATCGGTCCACGGGGCAGCCCGTGGCCCCGGCCATTGTTTGGCAGGATCGCCGCACCGCGGAGCGCTGCGAAGCGTTGCGGGCTGAGGGCCTCGAACCCCAGGTGACTGCGGAAACGGGGCTTTGCCTTGATCCCTACTTCTCCGGCACCAAGCTCGCCTGGCTCCTGGATCAGGATCCGGCGCTGCGGGCGCGAGCAGAGGCCGGGGCCCTCGCCTTCGGCACCATCGATAGCTGGCTCATCTACCGCCTCACGGACGGCGCCGTGCACGCGACGGACGCCACCAATGCCTCCCGGACCCTGCTCTGGAATATCCACGAGGGCGTCTGGTCCCCGGGGCTCTGCGAGGCCCTGGCCATTCCTCCCGCCGTGCTTCCGGAGGTCCGAGACAGCGCCGGCTTCTTCGGCGAAGTAGTGCCAACCCACCTCGGGGCTGCCGTGCCAATCTTTGGCGTGGCGGGGGATCAGCAGGCGGCCCTCTTCGGGCAAGCCTGCCTGGCGCGAGGGGATGCGAAGAGCACCTTCGGCACCGGCTGCTTCGCCATGAGCCACTGTGGCACGGAAGCGCGCCTCTCTCAGCATCGCCTGCTCACCACCGTGGCCGTGCAGCTTGACGGGGTGCGTCAGTACGCCCTCGAGGGCAGCATCTTCGTGGCCGGGGCTGCCGTGCAGTGGCTTCGGGATCGCCTCGGGGTGATTGCCTCCGCGGGGGAAACGGCGGAGGTCCTCGCTCGCACCCAGGGGGACGCTAAGGGCGTCTACCTGGTGCCGGCCTTTGCAGGCCTTGGAGCCCCCCACTGGGATCCCGACGCCCGGGGTCTCGTGACCGGCATGACCCTGGCCACGGGGCGTGATGAGCTGGTCACGGCAACCGTAGCCTCCGTGGCCTTCCAGATGCGAGATCTCCTCGACGCCATGAGCGAGGACGGGGCGCGGCCCGCGCGCCTGCGCATCGACGGGGGCATGGTGGTGAATGACGCCTTTTGTCAGCTTCTGGCCGATACCCTCGAGCTGCCCGTGGAGCGTCCGCAGCTGGCGGAGCTGACCGCGGCGGGGGCCGCGGCCCTCGCCGCCCTGGGGGCGGGCCATTACCCTGGGCCGGAGCAGGTGCGGGCCCAGTGGCGATTAGACCGGGCCTTCGAGCCCCAGCGCAGCGCCGATGAGGTGGGCGCCGCCCTCGCGGGCTGGCGCCGCGCCGTAGCTTTGGCCCGGAGCACTTAACAATCATCGCTGTTTGAGGGCGCTTCGGCGCTAAGGAACCCCCATGAGCGGACGCAGGGACGCGGCCCCCATGATGTTCACGCTCTTCGGCCTGGCCCTGCTTTGGGGCCTGGCGCTCGGCGCCCCTGGCGGGGCGCTCACCGCGGCCCTTCTTCTACTACCTGCGCAGATCCTGCTACCTGCGCCGGCGTCCTGGTGCTGGGGTCCTTGGTTGGGCGCGGGGCTCCTCGCCCTTGCCGGCGCTGGGGCCCTGGCCGTGGCGGGTGACCTCGCGGAAGGGGTCGCTTGGGGGGCGGCCCTCCTGGCCGTTCACAGTTGGCATCAAGCCCAGGGGGCGCGCCTGGCGGCCCTTGAGCGCGCCAGCCATCGCGACGCGCTCACCGGCGCCTTCAATCGCCACCGCCTGCCCCACCTCGAGGCCGAGCTGGGGGCCACGGGCGGGGTGCTCATTTACCTGGATATTGATGGCTTTAAGGCGCTCAATCGCGCCCGCGGGCAGGGGGCAGGGGATGCGGCCCTGCGGCGCTTGACCGAAGCCCTGGGCGCAGCGCCCATCGTGCGCATGGGGGGAGATGAGTTTCTCGTGTTTTATGGCGGGACTGCGCCGGGTGAGGCCGCGACGGGTATGGCTGAGGCCTACCTTCAGGCCGTGCATCGGTCGCTCACGAAGGAGGGGTTGTCCTTCTGCGCTGGCCTTGCGCCTCTTAAAGGCCCCCTGGCTCCAGCCCTGGC
>RGAU01000199.1 GCA_009919975.1 Gammaproteobacteria bacterium | reverse complement strand
GCGTAGGGATCTGCCAATTGATCGTGTTCAGCGATGGCCTCGGCCATGGGGTGCCCTCCCAGGGTGCGGGCGACTTCAAGGCCGCCTCGTCATTGGTTATACCCCGAGTGTAGGCATTCCCGGTCCCGGGAAAAAGCACCTCTTGTGCGCTTTCCCTAGGGGCTGGGGAGGCTCCCCCACAGCGCCAGGGCGAGAAGAAGAAGGATAGCGGCGATCACGCTATCGAGTACGCGCCAGGCCCGGGGTGTTTTCAGGAGGGGGAGGAGGAGACGCGCGCCGTAAACCAGGCTGGTGAACCACAGCGCGCTGGCACTCACTGCTCCTGCCAAAAAGGCAAGCTGCAGCGCGCCGTCGTAGCGACTGCCCACGGCGCCCACAAGGCCCACCGTATCCAGATACACGTGGGGATTCAGGAAGGTGATCGCCAGAAAGGTCAGCGCCGCGGATCGGGGGGAGGGGGCTCGCCTTGCCGCCTGGGCGCCCTCGAGGACTTCCCCCTGCCATGCCCGGCGAAGCGCCGCTCCGCCATAGAGCATGAGCATGGCCACGCCCCCCAGGGTGAGCCAGCGCAGCGCCTCGGGATAGGCCGTCACCACCGATCCTAAGCCAAGCACGCCCAGGGCCATGAGAACCCCGTCAGAACCGACCGCAGCCAGCACGAGGGGGCCACGATAATGCAGCCCTAAGCCCATGCGCAGGAGGAAAAGGTTCTGCCCCCCAAGGGCCACGATGAGGGAAAGGGAAAGGCCAAAGCCGGCGCTAAAGACAGAGAGCATGGAAGGGGGCTCGCAAGTGCGGGTGCTAGAAATCGCTCGACCCTTCCCCTAGGCTCGAAATTATTCAAGGAGGGGGAGCAATGCCATGAAAGTCTATCACGCCCGAAATACCCGGTCCCTGCGCATCCTGTGGCTCCTAGAGGAGCTGGGGCTACCCTATGACGTCGAGATTTTTGATCTGGGCGCGCCGGAAATGCGCAGCGAAGCCTACCGAAAGGTTCACCCCATGGGGCGCGTACCGGCCCTCCAGGATGGGGAAGTCATCCTCCACGAATCCGGGGCCATCGTGGAATATGTGCTGGCCCGTCACGGAGCCGGGCGCCTGGTGCCCGCGGTAAGCGATAAGGCCTTTCCCGCTTACCTGCAGTGGCTTCACTACGCCGAGGGCATGATGATGCCCCAGGTCAACCTCATCATGGTGGAAACGCGATTCTTGCCTCCGGAGAAGCAAAACCCCACCAATCTCGCCCGGGCCCAAAAGCTCCTGGCGAAGAGCCTTGACGCGGTGGAAGGGGGCCTAGCAGGCAAGGATTACCTGGCGGGGGAATTTTCCGGCGCGGACATCATGACGGGCCACGCCTGCCACGCGGCGGAAAGCCTGGGCATTCCTATGGAGGCGCTACCGAATACGGCGGCCTACGTCGCCCGGCTTCGGGCGCGCCCGGCCTTCGCCGCTGCCTTGGCGCGCTAGTCCCTGCCCATGACCACGCTCATGGAGGTGAGCCCCCGGGATGGGCTGCAGAACGAAGCGAGGCCCATCTCAACCCCGCAGAAGCTGGCGCTCATTGAGAAGGCCCTGGCGGCCGGGGTGAAGCGGATAGAGGTCACCAGCTTCGTTCATCCAAAGAAGGTCCCCCAGCTGGCGGACGCGGAGGCCCTCTGCGCTGCTCTGGGGCCTCGTCCCGGCGTTTCCTTGACGGGGCTGGTCATGAACCTCCGCGGCGTAGAGCGGGCCCTTGCCACGGGGGTGATCGACGATATCGGCATGGTGATTCCCGCGAGCGATGCCTTCGCCCAGCGCAATCAGGGGATGACCGTAGAGGCCGCCTGCGAGGAAGCCCTTCGCGTCTTCGAGCGGGCGGCCCAGGCGGGCAGAAGCTACCAGCTCACCATCGCCGTGGCCTTCGGCTGCCCCTTCGCAGGGAGGACAGCCCTGGATCAATGCATCGCCTTGGCGGAACGTTTTGCCGGCGCAGGCCTGCGGGAATTTGCCCTAGCCGACACCATTGGGGTTGCGGCACCTCGCGAGGTCACTGCCGCCTTTGGCGCCGTAGGCAGCGTTCTCGGCAGCGCCACGCCGCTCCGGGCCCATTTCCATAATACCCGGGGGCTGGGCATCGCCAATGCGCTTGCTGCCCGAGACCAGGGAGTCGAAACCCTCGATGCCAGCATCGGGGGCATCGGCGGGTGCCCCTTCGCGCCGGGAGCGACCGGTAACATCGCCACGGAAGAATTGCTCTACGCCCTAGAACGGATGGAAGAAGGGTTGCCCATTTCCCTAGACGCCATCCTAGAGGCCGCCGCGCTTGTGGAAGCGGCCCTGGAGCGGCCGCTGCCTTCCCTCGTCTACCGCGCGGGACTGGCTCCCGCAGGCGAAGCCACGGGCAGCGCTAGCTGATAGCCCTGGCCTCGAACGGCCACGATACTTCCAGGCCCCAGCTTCTGCCGCAGCTTACCCACGGCCACATCGATGTGCCGCTGCCCGGCGGCGAGGGGCTGGGAGCCACTGTCCCGGGCGAGCACCTCCCGGGAAACCACTTCCTGGGGGTAGCGAAGAAAGGTCGTCAGCAGGTGGAACTCCTGCTCCGTTAGGGGGATCGTTTCACTCTGAATCTCCAGCGCCCGGCGCTCCACCCGGAGGCGTGCGTTCCCAATGAGCTGATCTTGGAGCGCACCCTGGGGGCTCCCCTGGCGTCGCAGAATCGCACGAATGCGCGCGAAGAGTTCAGCCTCATCGAAGGGCTTGGTGATGTAGTCCTCGGCCCCGAGCTCCAAGGTAAGGACCTTCTCTAGACTGCTGGTCTCACCACTCAGCATGAGAAAGGGGATGCCCCGGCCACCCAGCCAACGCCCGAAGTCATAGCTCTTGCCGCTTCCCAAGCGAAGGTCGAGGAGAACCAGGTCAGGGAGGGTTTGGGCGGCTCCTTGCCCGGCCTCGAGGGAGTCCGCTACCGTGACGTCATAACCTTCCATTTGAAGGAGGGCCGCAAGCGTGCCGCGAAGCGCGGGGTCATCGTCCACGAGCAGGAGCTGATACCGGCGATTCGCCATGGGCACTCCTCTTCAGCAAAGCGTCAGTGTAAGCAGAGCTTGCAAGTCCTCGCCAGTGCTTACCTGCTCTTTCCAAGCGCGGGAAGGTTTTTTATCCTTCCCAATCAAGAACGTGTCCCAGGAGCGGGACCCGCGGGAGAGCGCCATGGATGAAGGCAGGCAAGCAGGCTTAGACCAAGCCCTAGCTCAGGCCGCCCTGGACGGAACGCTCGAGAGCCTTTTGGCGCTCCCTAGGGGCACGACCTTCCTGTTCGTCGATGATGAAGGGCAAATCACCGAAGTTTGGGGTGCTCGCGAATCCTGGCAACGGGCCTGCAAAGGCCTCGCGCTTTCCACGCTCCTTGCGCCCAATGCCTCTCGCGCCCCTCGGGCGCTCGCGGAGCTCTTCGACGCCCTCGCCGCGGGGCGCTCCCTAGATGTCTTTCCCCTCTTTCTCGAGGGGGAAGAGGGGGCGCCGGAGATTATCCGTATCGTCGCCCGTCCCCAGTTACGCAACGGCGTGGCAGGACATCGGCTCTGCCTGCTCGATGAATCGGACCTATGGAAGGCCCTCGATACGGCCATGGCGACCGTGCAGAGCCAGTCCACCCTGGCGGAAACGGTCCCGGCACCGCTCCTCGTTCTCGATCCCCAAGGGAATATCGAAATTCTCAACAGCGCCTTGGCGCGACTTCTAGACCTTCCGGAAGGCGGACTTTTGCAGCGTCCCTTGGGCGCCCTTGAGCGCTGGGCCCGGCTCCCGGAAGGCAGCCTTAGGGAGGCTATTCACAGCGCCCTCGACCCGGAAGGGGCCTCCGAAGGCCGGCCCCTGCGCCTACGCGATGGGCAGGGCAAGCCTCATTGGCTTGTTCCGGCAGCTGCCCCCCTGCAGCAGCCCGACGGGGTACGCACCATGGTCCTCTTCACCGAGGTCACGCATTTCGAGTTGAGTAAGCAGGCCCAGGTCGACACGGAGCGAGAGGCCGCCCTTAACCTGCTTAGCCAAAGTATCCTCCATGATCTGAATAACGTCATGACGGTGATTTCAGCAGCCAGCCGCCTACTTGATCAGCCGAGCGCTTACCCCACGGCGAAGGAAGATCTCGGCGCCGCCGTGGAGGGGGCGAAGCAGCTCATTGCGCGGCTTCGGGACCGGGAACTGGGCCGCCCCCGGCGCGCCGAGCATCTGCCCCTCGCGGAGGCCCTACGCTTGGCCTGTGAGGGTTTTCGAGCGACGCTCCGTACCGGCGTGAGCCTAGAAATTGGCCCCCTCATTGCGGCGGGCATCTACGCCCCTCCCGGGGACTTCCAACGGGCGCTCCTCAACCTTCTCAAAAACGCCGCAGAGGCTATTGATGGGCAGGGCGTTATCACCGTCAGCAGCTACTGGATTCAGCCCGGGGAGCGCATTCAAGTGCTGGTC
>RGAU01000198.1 GCA_009919975.1 Gammaproteobacteria bacterium | reverse complement strand
AGAGCGCGAGAAGCAGCCCTACCACCCCGGTGAGCACCCCCGCAGCGCCGGCCCCGAGCCATCCAATATGCTCCGCCCGAGCCACCTGTCCGGCGCCGATATTGGTGCCGACCATGGCCGTGAGCGCGGCCCCAATGCCAAAGACGAGGGGCACAAGGAGGAACTCGATGCGGGAGCCAATGCCATAGCCCGCCAGCGCATCGACCCCTTGCCGGCCCACCAGCGCCGTCAAGGACACAATAGTCAGCACCGTAAAGAGCGGCGAAAGCAGCGCGGGAAGCGCTACGCGACCGATATCTTGAAAGGCGGTGGCACCCCAAAGGCCCCCAGAATAAGCACGCCCGAGAGGGGCACCTGGACCGCAGCAGACAGCAGCATAACTCGGGCCGGGAGCTGCATGTTCCCCGTCCCCCGAAGCACCGCGCTTAAGGTGTTTACGAGCCAAAGCACGATGCAGGCGGGAAAGAGAATGGCGCCGTAGCCCAGGGCCTGGGACAGCACCGTGCCCTCGCCCCCAAGGGTGCGAAGGAGAAGCTCCCCAAAGAGCGCAAAGGCGAGGGCCATGGCGAGGGCAAAGGCGCCGGCTAGGGTGAGGGCGTGCCACAGGAGCGTTTCCGCCCGGGCCCGATCACCTGCCCCGAGCGCCCGGGCAATGGAGGATGCCACGGCGCCCCCTAGGGCCCCTCCGGACATCATCTGGTTCAGCATGAGCAGGGGGAAGACCAACGCCATGGCCGCCAGCGCCTCGGGACCGAGGCGCCCCACAAACCAGACCTCCGCCATGCTCACCACCGCTTGCACAAGGAAGGCCACCACATTCGGCGCCGCTAAGCGTGCCAGCAGGGGGAGCGGTGGTGCGCTGAGCATCGCTTGGGTTCGCGGGTCCATTGGGCCTATCCAATGAAAGGAGGAGGCGAGAGCCTTGGCTATGGCCTCGCGGAAGTCAATCGCGAGCCTTGCGGCGGCCGTCCCGGGGGCGTAGCGTCCGTCAGGAAGGGGAGGACAGCACATGGTTATCAACCTAGCTTCAAAGGCCTTCATCGACGCCCCGGAACAGTTCTATGAGCGGGCCCGGCAAGAACACCCCGTCGCGCCGGCGCGCATCGGCCCCTTTAAGTTCATGGCCCTTTGGCGCTTCGAAGATTGCCAGAAAGTGCTGAAGCACCCGGGCATCAGCCGTAACCGAGGTACGGCCCTGGGCAAGCCCGCCACCGATCTCCCCTTTGCCCTCCCCTTGCCCAAGCGCCTAAAACCCCTCGTGAAGAGCATGATCACGGAGGACGATCCGAATCACCGGCGCCTTCGCAATCTGGTTCGCGCCCAGTTCACGCCCCAGGCCATCGGCCAGCTTCGAGGCGCCCTTGAGCACCACGCTGATCGGCTTCTGGCGGAGACGGGGGAAGGGAAACCCTTTGAGGTGCAGAGCGCCCTCTCCCTACCCCTTAGCACCCATGCCATTGCCGCCATGCTCGGCGTCGACGATGACGTCATGCCCGAACTGAAGCGCGCCCTGAACACCGTTTCCACGGGCTTCTCCCTGTGGCGTATCGGCACCCTGCTGTTTCGGGACCTTCCCAAAAGCGCAGCCTTCCTCGAGGGGGTCATCGCGGCCAAGCGCCAACGGCCCGGCGCCGATCTCCTCTCCGGGCTCCTCAGGCCAGCCCAGGGAGAAGCGTCTCTCACCGACGAAGAAGCGCTGGCCATGACCTTTCTGCTGCTCATTGCGGGCTTCGAAACCACGACCCACCTCGTGAGCAATGGGGCCCATGCCCTGCTCCAACACCCCAGCGCGCTGGCCGAACTGCGGGAGGATCCCTCCCTCTGGCCGGAAGCGATTGATGAAATCCTTCGGCTCTACGGGCCTATTCACAGCACGAAGCCCAATTTTGCGGCGGAAACCATCACGGTCCGCGGCGTCACCATTCCCCGGGGCACGCCCATCATGCCCATGCTGGGCTGCGCCAATCGGGATCCGGACGCCTTCGAGGCCCCGGAAGCGTTCCGAATTCATCGCCCGCACCGGCACCATCTCGCCTTCGGCTACGGACCTCACTACTGCCTTGGCGCCCATCTCGCGAAGCTCGAGGCCGAAGTCGCCCTGCGAGCCCTTTTTGAGCGCTATCCGCACCTTGGGCTCAGCGAGGCCCATCCCGCTCCCAAGCGCGCAACCCTGCCCGGCTGGTCTCGCTACCAAGCGCTCTGGCTCCAGCCCGTTTGAGGCTACGGGGCCCCTAGCCAGCCCTAGCCAAAGTGCTAAAGTCGAAGCTTGGGAGCTTGAGAGCTTGGGGAGCTATTGCTATGCGTTATCAACTCGCGCCAATCGCTGCGGCGCTTCTACTGTCTGCCTGCGGCCCAGAGAACATCTCTGCGCCGCCCGCATCAACGCCGGAACCTTTAGCGAGCCCCGGGGCCGCGGCATCGGGATCAGGCGCGGGCCATCCTGCGGCCCGGCAACCGCTCTACGGCGATCTTCATGTTCATACCGCCTACTCCTTTGATGCCTTCGCCATGGGCACCTTGGCGAGCCCGGACGACGCCTACCACTTTGCTAAGGGGGGCGTACTCAACCATCCCGGCGGCTTCCCCATGCAGCTTGACCGGCCCATGGATTTCTATGCCGTGACCGATCACGCCTTCTTTATGGGCGCGCTGAAGGCGATGACGAATAGCGAAACGCCCCTTTACGAGCACGAGCTTGCGCCCTCCGTTCGCTCCATGGGCGATGAGCAATCGCGCGGCGGCATTTTTCAGACGCTGATTGATTTTGTGCGCTCCGATCGGCGCATGGAGCTTGTGGACGACCAGGTATTTTCCGATGCCTGGCAAGACATCATTGAGACCGCCAATCGTCACAACGATCCCGGGCGCTTCACGACCTTTATCGGTTACGAGTACACCGCGTCGGGCCCGGAGTTTGAGAACCTGCATCGCAACGTGATTTTCGACGGGGATAAGGCGCCCCTGCTGCCTTTCTCCCGCCTTGATTCAAGCAACCCCGAGGACCTCTGGCGCTGGATGGACCAGCAGCGCCAGGCGGGGCTGGAGTCCTTGGCCATCCCCCACAATTCCAATGGATCCAACGGTTGGATGTTCAGCCAGCTCGATTTTACCGGGAATCCCCTTGATGCCTCCTATGCGGAGCTGCGCATGCGCAACGAACCGCTGGTGGAAAACTCCCAAATCAAGGGAACCTCCGACACGCACCCGGCCCTGTCCCCCAATGACGATCGAAATCATGAAGGTGCGCATTGCCTCAAACCTGCCGAGCCAACCGGACGGAAGCTATGTGCGCCAGGCCCTGATGCGGGGCCTGGAGTTTCAGGAAGGCAAGGGCTTCAACCCCTTTAAATTTGGGGTCATTGGTTCCAGCGATACGCATAACGGCAGCTACGCTGGCGATGACGATAATTTCTGGAGCAAAACCGGCATTCTCGATGATGAGCCAAAGGAGCGCGGATCCGTGCCCCTCGATGGGGATCCGCCCCGCTACCTCGATACCTATCGCAGCACCTGGAGCGCCGGCAGCCTGGCCGCGGCCTGGGCGGAGGAAAACACTCGGGAATCGATCTACGCCGCCTTCCGGCGGAAGGAAACCTTCTCCACCTCCGGCAGTCGCATCGCCGTGCGCTTCTTCGCCGGCTACGGCCTCCCGGAGCCCGGGGCCGCCGATTGGATCGGCGATGCCTACGCCGCGGGCGTTCCCATGGGCGGAGACCTCCTAACCCGAGGGACGGAGGCCCCAAGCTTCCTGGCCTGGGCTCGCCAGGATCCAGAAAGTGCGCCCCTGGCTCGGCTGCAGGTCATCAAGGCCAGCGTGCGGGACGGAAAGGCGCAGGAAAGGGTCTTTGACATCGCCTGCCCGGGGGGCGCCGCCGTCGACCCGGAAAGCCATCGCTGCCCCGAAAGCACGGCCTCCGTGGATCTCACGAGCTGCACTCTCCTCGGAGACGGCGCAGCGGTGCTTCAGGCGCGCTGGAGTGATCCCGATTACCAGCCCGGGGAAACGGCCATGTATTACGTCCGGGCCCTGGAGAACCCCAGCTGCCGCTGGTCGACCTGGGATGCGCTTCGCACCGGCGCCACGCCGAACCCGGCCCTACCCCTCACCATTCAGGAGCGGGCCTGGAGCTCCCCCATTTGGTTGAGCGCTGCCGCGCCCTAGGGAGCCCGAAGGCGTGTCCATTGGTCGTCATCCGCTAACGATCTTCCTCGTCGTTGGCGCCCTCCTCTTTGCAGTGGATCGCTGGCGATCGACCGATTCGATCGTCATCGATCAGGCGGTAGCGGAGCGCGTCGCAGGGCTCTGGGAAACGCAAATGGGGACGCCCCCGGATCCGGAGACGCTGGACGCCCTGCTGACCGCTTGGCTCCGGGAGGAAGTCTTCTATCGGGAAGCGCTGCGCCGAGGCCTCGACGCTGACGATACGGTGGTTCGTCGACGGCTCGTGCAGAAGCTTGAGTTTCTCGTGC
>RGAU01000197.1 GCA_009919975.1 Gammaproteobacteria bacterium | reverse complement strand
TCACAAGCGGGATGAGCGCAGCACCAACCATGGCGCCTTTCAGAAAGCGTCGACGGGAGAATTCTTGAGCCATGCTGTCCTACTCCTTGGTGAATGTGGGCGCCATGCTAAGGGAGTCCTTGCGTCCTGTCCATGACAAAAGCTAGACAGAAATGATTCTCATTTTCCCTGCGCTTCCAGGGGCGGCAGATCCTTGAAGGCCGGGGCTTCCCCTGCTTTTTGAGCTCGGAAGGCCTCGGCCAGCTCCCCGCCCTGGGTGAGAGCGCCCATCCATACCGCTTGGTAGCGCAGGGCGTCCTCGAGGGTGTGGTCCCGGGCGTAATTCATGATCTCCTTGCTGCTGTGGATCGCCAGGGGCGATTTCTCCGCGATGCTGCGAGCGACCCTCCGCACTTCGGCAAGGAGCGTCTCCTGGTCCTCAAAGACCGCATTCACCAGCCCCGAGGCCTTGGCTTCCTCCGCGAACATTCGCCGCCCGGTGTAGGCCAGTTCGCGCATGAGGCCGGCGGGAATCAGCTTCGGCAGGCGCTGCAGCGTGCCCACATCGGCGGCGAGGCCGATGTTGATCTCCTGGATGACAAAAAAGGCGTCGGCGCGGCAGTAGCGCAGATCGCAGGCGGCAATGAGGTCCACCCCGCCGCCCACGCAGCCGCCTTGGGTGGCGGCAATAACGGGAAAACGAGCGCGCTCCAGGCGGCTAAAGACGTCCTGAAGCTTCAGCAGGTGTCGCCGGCTTCGCTCTCCGGCGTGGCCCCGATCCGTGGGGGTTGCGCCGCTGCCATCGAAGGCGGAGATGTCCATGCCTGCGGTGAAGTGCTTCCCCGTGGAGGCGATAATGAGCACGCGCACATCACCCCGGGCTTCAAGCGCGTCCAGGGCCGCCGGAAGACCGTCCCCAGGGCGCCGAGCGCGCGAAGGGGCATGATGCTCCCGCTGAGCCCCACAGGGTGTGCCAGGCGCGCCACCAGGAACAGGCCGCAGAGCCCCTGCACGTAGGCCGTGGGGCCCGTGAGCAGCTCCAGGAGTGCGAGGGCCACAAGCACGAGCCCGGCGTTCTCCGCCAGGTTGCCGTGGCTGCGAATGGCCCGGTAGAGGGGCCCGCTTGGATCCCCTTCGCCGAGGTTGGTCTTCGTGGCGCCCCGCTGCCGACCCACGAGGATCATCAGGATGACGTTTAATATCACGATGGCGCCGGTGGTGGCGGCCGCGAAATGGGGAATAAACAGGGTTTGGTCAGTCATGAGTGCGGTTTCCTTGGCTGGGGGCTTGGCCCTTGCGGCTGCCCAGGGATCGTTGGAATGCGGGGCGGGCCCGCAGGGTTTCATAGTAGCGGCTGACGTGGGTTAGGTGGGTGAAGTCCACAAAGCTGGTGGCCAGGTGCACGCTATAGCCCACGGCAATGTCCACGGCGCTAAAGCCCGAGGGTAGGAGGTAGGGGTGCTGCGCCACGGCCGAATCCACCACCTCGAGGGATTTGATCAGGCGCTTGCTTTCGAGCTTTTGCACCACCGGGGAGCGGTTCTCCTTGCCGACGAAAACCCGCTGCTGCACGAGAGACGCGCCGTGCACGGCCATGGTTTCGGCGTAGTGCAGCCAGATTAGCCAGTCCGTGCGCTCCCGGTCCCCGGGGGCCCGATGGAGCCGGCCGCAAGGGTTGGCCTCGCTGTCGTAGTGCTCCCCCAGATATTGAATGATGGCGCCGGATTCGAAGACCCGGGTGTCCCCATCCACCAGGCAGGGCACCCGGCCCAGGGGGGAGACGGCGAGGAAGGCCGGATCCCGCAGCGACGCCATGCTGAAGTCCAGCTCGTGAAGCTCAAAGGGAAGCCCCATTTCCTCGAGGATCCAGAGGGCGCGCATGGAGCGCGCTTCTGGGCAGTGGTACAGGGACAGCATGGCAATCTCCTAAGTTTCTGTTACATTGCGCCGCGCTGCGGCTGTGGCGGAACTGGTAGACGCGCTGGATTTAGGTTCCAGTGGGGAGACCCGTGGAGGTTCGAAGGGGGCGCGGCTTTCCATAAGCGCCTGGTAGGTCAGCACCTTAAACGCGTCTTTGAGGCGCGTGAGGTGGGGCAGGCTCTGCACCATGAACACCCCCACAATGTTTTCCTGCGGATCGACCCAGAAGGTTGTTCCCGCTGCGCCGCCCCAGCCGTACTCCCCCAGGGAGCTCACCGTTTCCGTGTGCGGCGGATCGATCACTACGGAGACGCCAAGACCAAAGCCGTGGCCCCGGCGTGCCAGGCCCATGGGCATCTCACCCAGATGATCCTGGGTCATGAGCTTCACCGTTTTTGGGCCGAGGAAGCGGGTGCCGTCGAGAATCCCTTCGTTCAGCATCATCTGCGCAAATTTCAGGTACTCATCGGCCGTGCCCACCATGCCGATGCCGCCACTCTCTAACGGCGTCCCCTCGATGTAGCCCTTGGAAATGGCCGGGTTTGCCACCACAAGCCCTGCTTCCGTGGGGCGCTCGCCGAAGCCCTTGGGGCTCACCCCCTTGGGCGCGTAGAGCTCAGCGAAGCGCCTGAGGTTCTCCGGGGCGACTCGAAAGCCCGCCGTGTCCATGCCCAGGGGACCAAAGAGCCGTTCTTCTAGGAAGGCGCCAAAGCGCTGCCCCGTGAGCACTTCGATCAGCCGCCCCTGCACGGCGACGGCCACGCTGTAATGCCATTTCGTGCCCGGATCGTATTGCAGCGGCAGGGTGCCAAGGGTTTCCACGAAGGCTTTTAAGTCTCCGGGGAAGCTGGGGAATCCCGCCTTCCGATAGAGCGCATCCACTTCCGTGCGGCCGAAGGGTCCATAACCGAACCCTGCGGTGTGGCGCAGAAGGTCGTGGATCGTGGGCTGCCGGGTGCTCGGTGGCCGTCGCTGCCCCTCTAGGCTAGCGTCCCCCGTGCCCACGGTGCGGGTTTGGGTGCCGTCGGAGAAGATCGCCAGGGCGCTGTCCGCCGTGGAGCGGGCGACCTCGACGTTGGCGAGCTCGGGCAGGTACTTGGCGATGGGATCATTCAGGGCGAAGCGCCCCTCTTCGTGAAGCATCATGAGCGCCGCCGAGGTAATGGGCTTGCTCATGGAGTACCAGCGGAAAATCGTTTCGTCGTTTAAGGGCTGGCCCGTTTCCCGATTGGCGACGCCCCAATGGCCTCGATAGATGACCTTGCCATCCCGGGCGATCAGCCCCATGCCCCCGACCATCTCCCCGGCGGCCACGGCGGCGTTCATATGCGCATCAATGCGCGCCAACCGAGCTTCGGAAAAGCCAGCGTCGGCGGCAGAGCCGGCGGGTAGCGGCGCGGCCCCAGCGAGGGCGCCTAGCCCCAGCGTTGCGACCATAAACATCCATGCAAAGGAACGACCCATGCTTCTCCTCTTGTGATTCCCTCACCCCGGCGGGCTACTATCGGGGCATCGAGGAGAAAGGGGAAGGGCTATGGAGAATGCGCTCTTAGGACCAGGCTTTGCTCTGGTGCTATGGACCGGCGTGCTTTGGGGCTGGGTGCTTACGTCGCGCTTGCCGTTGCTCAGGGCCCTGCGCGCAGGGCAAAGGCCGCCGGGGGGCAATCCCTTCCCGCCGGAGGTGCTCCGCATTTCCGCCAATTACAACCATCTTCACGAACAGCCTACGGTGTTCTACGCGGTGCTTTGCCTGGGCACGCTGGCGGGGGCTGAGTCGCCCCTCGCCGTGGGGGCGGCTTGGGCCTACGTCGTTCTGCGCGTGGGCCATTCCCTTGAGCAGGCTCGCCGCGACCGTATTCCCAAGCGCTTTGCCTGGTTTTTCATGGCGAGCATCGCCCATTTTGTTCTCACCGCTTCGGTGCTTTGGACCTGGCTGGCTTAGGAGCATTTCCCATGGAGTTAAAGGTTGTGCAGTACCGGGTGGAGGCAGGCATTGCCGAGCTTCGCCTATTTCGCCCGAAGCGGTTGAACGCCTGGACTGGGCGTATGCACACGGAATACCGCTATTGCCTACTGCAAGCCGCTGAGGACCCTGCGGTCGGCGCCATCGTGGTAACCGGGGAGGGGCGGGGATTTTGCGTAGGCGCCGACGCGGCGGCCTTAAGCGGCCACGTGGAGAAGGGCGGGTACGATCCCGGTACGCCCGATCCCCTTGCCGAGCCGGGCTTTGGCACCTATGACGCCTTTGATGCCAACTTCGCCTACCACTTTGGAGTTCGCAAACCGATTATCGCCGCCGTGAATGGCCCGGCAGCGGGGGTGGGCCTCGCCCTCGCGTGCTATGCGGACCTTCGTTTAGCTTGCCCCGGGCTCAATTTCTCCACGGCCCATGGAAAGCTCAACTTCCCCGCGGAGTTCGGCTTGTCCTGGTTGCTGCCCCGAATTGTGGGGCTCGGGCGCGCCAACGATCTCCTGTTGTCGTCCCGGAAATTTACGAGCGAGGAAGGGCTGGCCATGGGGCTATTCAACCGCCTCGTGGACCTCGAGGACCTCGTCGCGGAAGCCCACGGCTGGGCACG